>JAOZSC010000237.1 GCA_029939875.1 Desulfobacterales bacterium | reverse complement strand
TAGCGGTCCTCCGGGCTCCGCGTTAGCGGTCCTCCGGGCTCCGCGTTAGCGGTCCGATGGGAAAGCCGGAGGACTTCAGATCCTGTGTTGTCAAGGGATTGCGGTAAATGACTACAGCTTCACCCCTGACGCCTCGGCTCTGAAGCCCTCCGACTTTTGCCACATTAAGGTGAAGTCTCTTGACATTGCAACCTAAAACTGCCGGAAACAGGAAATGATCATCATTGCCGATGCCCACGTCAGCCGGAGTGCTCAAAATGACGGGCCTTTTTTCGAAATGCTGCAGGCCCTGGCGGAAAACGACCAGGATCTGATCTTTCTGGGAGATATCTTCGACCTGTGGATCGCCCTGCCCCGCTACGAGCAGGATAACCACCGGCGCTTTACCGCCTGGTGCCGCGAACAGAAAAAGCAGCGCCATATCGGCTTTATAGAGGGCAACCATGAGTATTTCCTGGCCGATGAAATGGCCGCGGCCTTTACCTGGTGCTCCCAGGCGCCCTGGTGGCGCGACAATGAGGACACCGTTTATGTACATGGGGATCAAATCAACCGCCAGGATAAAAACTACCTGGGATTTCGCAAGCTGGTTAAAAACCGCTATACCAAATTTATGGTTCGCCGGCTGCCCTTCGGCCCCGCGCTGACAAACTATCTCAAACACGGGCTGAAAAAAACCAATGCCGAATTTCGCCGGCACCTGCCCCGGGAGCAAATTAAACGCTTTGCCGACGCCCGGTTTGCCGAAGGGGTAGACACCATTTTCGTGGGCCATTTTCACCGGCAATATCGTTACCGCGGGCCGGATTACAAATCACTGTATGTTCTGCCGGCCTGGTTCAGCACCCGGAAAGTGACAGTCTACCACCGGAACCCGCGGCGGGTGCAATTCGTCGACTGGCAGCAACTGTCAACCCCTAATAGATAGACTTTAGGGCTTTTTGAAAAGACAGCTCAAATGTGATATGACAAAACAATGTCAATATTGGCCGTCATGCTGAGTGCCTGACGGCACAACGGAATTTGACCCGATGCGTACCTGGAAATTTCGACCGGACCGAAGAAAACATCAGCGCTTTCGTGTTGTCCCTGAAACCATCGTTGTTCTCAAGTCAGGTCCTTCCACCCTGGGCAAGATTATTGATGTAAGCATGGAGGGTTGAATGGGGGAAAATTATGAGCCTGTTAAGCGGAATAAAATATAATTTGCGGGGGCTTGCCCTGGGGTTGAAAACCCCCAAGCTGCTGATCCTGGGGCTGATTCGCTTCGCTGCGGTGATTATCATCACCATTGCCGCAGCCGCCCTGATCCTGGCCTACCATCAGGAAATCTTAAACCTCATCTGGACCCGGCCCGAAAGCCGGTGGCTGGTGTGGCTGTGGTATGTGTTGTCCTGGTTGTTGTCCATGATTTTAGTCGGGTTGTCGGCCCTGTTGTCTTACCTCGTTTCGCAGATTCTTTTCAGCGTGTTTATCATGGACCTGATGTCGCGCATCACCGAGAAAATGACGACCGGTCAAATCCGTGAACACAGCAGCGTACCCTGGTGGCAACAACTTTTTTTCCTGGTAAAACAGGAAATCCCCCGGACGATTGTTCCGGTTTTGCTCACCGTGCTGCTGGCCGTCCTGGGGTGGTTGACCCCCTTTGGGCCGGTGGTGACAATTTTTTCTTCACTGGTGGCCGTTATTTTCCTGGCCTGGGACAATACGGACCTGATTCCGGCCCGACAGTTGATGCCCTTTAAAAAACGGTTTGGGATTTTAATGCACTCCCTGCCCTTTCATCTCGGCTTCGGATTTCTTTTCCTGGTCCCGCTGCTCAACATCGTGTTCCTCTCGTTTGCACCCGTGGGAGCCACACTGTACCACTTGGATGCTCATCATGAAAATTACTAGCGCCCGCAAACTGACGAACTTGAAATGGGTCAACCTGTTTGAAGTTGAATGGATCGACAAAAACGGCCGGTCGCGAGGATGGCAGGTGACTTCCCGGGCCAAAGAGCCCAAATGCATCACCGGCGATTTTGCGACACCCGATGCAGTGGTGATTGTGCCGTTTCATGTCGCCGAGCACAAAGTCGTCACCATAAGAGAGTACCGGGTGGCGCTGGCAGGCGTGGAATACGGATTTCCGGCCGGGCTGGTCGATGAGGGAGAAGCCATCGAGCAGGCCGCCCGCCGGGAGCTGAAAGAGGAAACCGGGCTGGAGGTCACCCGCATCGTCAGCACCAGCCCGCCGATTTATTCTTCAGCCGGCATGACCGATGAATCGGTTGCCATGGTCCATGTCGAATGCGAGGGTACGCCCACGACGGCTTTTACTGAAGGTTCCGAGTTCATCGAAGTTGAGCTTGTCTCGGCCTCCCGGGCATCCCGGCTGTGCAGCAACCCGAATTTGAAATTTGACGCCAAAGCCTGGCTGGTGCTTTCCAGCTTTGCCGTCAACGGCAAACTCGATATAGGCGGGCAGCCATGAGACAGGCTGATTATTATCAGGTACTGGGCATTGAACCGGAGGCCACCGTAACCCAGATCAAAGAGGCTTACCGCCAGCAAGCCTTCCAGTATCACCCGGATCGCAATCGCGACAACCCGTCAGCGGCCGAGCAGATGAAACTGGTCAACGAGGCCTATGCGGTGCTTTCAAACCCGACGAAAAAACGTGAATACGACATGCTGCGCAATCAATTCGGCGCGTCGGCCTATTCGCAGTTCAGGAAAAATTACTCGGAGCAGGACATTTTCAGAGGATCGGATATCAATCACATCTTTGAGGAAATGGCCCGCTCGTTCGGGGTCCGGGGATTCAACGAAATTTTTAAAGAATTTTACGGTCAGGGATACCGGCAGTTCGAATTTAAAAAACCGGGAGTTTCCGCCCGGGGCTACGTTTTCGGCGGTTCCTTCAAACCAGGACGCCATCAGGGGCCACGGGGCCCACGGCCTGGCAGTCTCGGGAAAATATCCCGTTTTTTGCTGGAAAAAATCAGCGGCGTTGCTTTTCCCGAAGACGGGGCCGATATCCATGGCCACCTGTCCCTGGATCCCCAGCTTGCCCGCAGCGGCGGACCCTATGCGTACTATCTGCGCCAGAAGTCCAAAAAACTGATTGTCAAAATCCCGCCCGGAATCCGGGAAAACCAGTACATTCGCCTTGCCGCCATGGGCAAAAAGGGCAAAGGCGGTGGCCGGCCCGGCGACCTGCTTTTACAGGTTCACATTAAAAAACCACTGCTCAAGTCCATCAAGAATTTTCTGACGGGACGCAAAGGCCGCCCGTAAAAATCATCAGACCATCTGATGCAGTTTTTGCACCAGATCATCAAATTCATCACCGTTGAAGCAGTATTGCATGTCGACAAAACGCTCGCGAAAGGCGCTGATCTCCTGTTTGACGTCTGCATTGTTTAAGATGACATCGGCCATCAACTGCGCCAGTTGCTGAAAATCGGCCTCTGCCATCCCGAAACGCGTCATCTCCTGCACGCCGGTCCTCAGGGATCCGGCGGCCGTAAAGCCCTCTTCCTCCGGAGCCGCCTGGTAGTTGAGAATAATATTGCTATCTTCCAGGCGCCGGGCTATTTCCGGTCCCCGGGCATAGCCTACATTGACAATGACCTGGTGGGTTTCGGTGTAATCAATCTGCGGGTCGCCGGCCACATCCAGACCGCAATCCTTCAGCGCCCGGGCAAAGGCCCGGGCGTTGGCCAGTACGTTTTTCTGGTACTCATCTTTAAAATGATTCATTTCATAGGCTGCCAGCAGCAGTCCCAGCAAGGTACCCAGATGGTGGTTGCTCATGCTGCCCGGAAAGGAGCGGCGTTGAATGGCTTCCCAGAACTCATAGCGTGCATCTTCCGGGCTGCAGTCAACCGCGATGATACCGCGCTGGGTCCCGTAATAGGTCTTGTGGGTGGAGCCGGTCACAATGTCAGCCCCTTCCTTGAAGGGTTGCTGGAAATACGGCCCCACCAGCCCCAGCACGTGGGCCATGTCATACATCAGCATGCAGTCCAGCGACAGCTCATCAATGGTGGTGCGCATTTCGCTCACCGGTTCCCGGTGTATGATCATGCTCTTGCCCAGGATGATCAGCTCGGGCCGGTGCTCGGCCATCAGTTCACGGGTGGCCGCCACATCAATTTTATATGGATTGTCGACCAGAACCGGAAAATTCACCACCGCCGGTTTTTCCCACTTGGGATCCCGCATCACGAAATCCCGCAGGGCCCCCATGGGCTGAGCACTCAGGTGCCCTCCCTTGATAATATGATTGTTCATTGCCTTGCGGATGCGGCGCTGTTCGCCTTTACGGTCCGCACGATTCAGGTAATCCACCATGGCACTGAAAACCGCCGTATTGGCCATCTGGCCGGAAATCACCCGCGCTTCGACCTCGCGGCACTCGAGAAATTTCTCAAATTCACAGGTCACCAGGTGCTCGACTTCTTCAATAAAATCCGTTCCCTGGTAATAAAAAACATCGGCTTCCTTGAAGGCTTTGACCGGTTTGTGCTCCGCATAACGGGCCGCCGGATCCATGATGGACAACAGCCGGACCAGACGCGAAGGGGTCTGCTCGGAAGGAATCAGGTTGATGCAGTGCTTCTGACGCCAGTGGGTGTTAGCCGCTGCCTTTTCGACCAGGGTGCGAACATTTTGGGCCATCTGCTGCCCGGCACAGACCGTTTTTTTCTCATCCCGCAGCTGCGAAGCAGTAATCGGCCAACAATACGGCGGGGCTTCGTTGCGTACAAAGTAAGGAACGATCACCGCATCGACTATTCTGCCCCGGATGTCAATCTGCAGCCTATCGCCTTCGACCAGATCGCTGTCCACCAGGGCCAGTCCGATAGCTCTCATTTTGCGTTCTTCACTTGGCCGGGATGAAAGTCCAATCCCCTGAGTCTGCCAGTAGGGCACCATGGTACCGCTGGTGACATAACCGGCAGTCTTGCCGTCCCGGTAGACCCCGGCTGCGGCCCGTGCAATGCCCTTGCCCAGCAGTTCAAAGGGCTGGATCAGCCGGGGAAGAT
>JAOZSC010000236.1 GCA_029939875.1 Desulfobacterales bacterium | reverse complement strand
ATCAGGCAGCCCCGGCGGATCTTGTCGATAAAACCGAATTCACCGATTTGTTTCAGGCTCATGATGTTTCGATCCTGGCCGCTTTAATTGTTTGCCGCAGTTGGGCGGCCGCGCTCTGCGGGTCATCGGCGGCGACAATCGCCGAAACCACCGCCACCCCGTCGGCGCCGTGACGGATAACAGCGGCGGCATTGTCCGTGTTGAGCCCGCCGATGCCAACCAACGGAAGTCCGACGGCTTTTCGGATTTCCTGCAGCCCCGCAAGGCCCAGGGCCGGAGCCGTGTCAGTTTTGGTGGCAGTGGCGTATATCGGGCTGACCCCCAGGTAATCGGCCCCGCCTTTTTCGGCCGTTAGGGCGTCAGCGAGGCATTCGGCTGATATGCCGATGAGCATGGAATTGCCGACAATTTTTCTGGCCATCTCCAGCGGCATGTCAGTCTGGCCGAGATGCACGCCGTCGGCTTCAACGGCCAGGGCCACATCCACCCGGTCATTGATGATGAGCGGAATCCGGCGGGTTTGCAAAAAGTTTTTTATTGCCAGGGCCTGTTGGATAAATTCGCGTGTGGAGCACTGTTTTTCCCGCAGCTGAACACAGGTTACCCCGCCGCGCACGGCGGCCTCAATGATTTTAAGCGTCCGCCGTCTGCGGGCCAGGCCCCGGTCGGTGACCAGATACAGGGAATAGTCAACGGTTGGCGGTTTCATCCTAAGTCTTTTCCTGGATTTTACATCTTTCTTCCAGTTTTTCCGGGTCCATGGTGTAAAGAGCATCGATTAATTTGATCATAAAACTTCCCGGAGCGGCGGCCGTTTCACCGGCGATTTCCCCGGCCAGCCCGAAAAAAGCCAGCGCGGTGGCCGTGGCGCTGAGGGCATTGTTATCGACGGCCAGAAACGCGCCGATGGTGACCGTTGCGGTGCAGCCGGTTCCGGTGACAAACCCCATCAGGGGGTGGCCGTTTGAGACGCGAACCACGCGCCGGCCGTCGGTGATGAGATCCACGGGGCCGGTAATGGCAAGGGTCGTGTCCAGTTCCCGTGCCATAATTTTGGCGGTCTCGGCGGCTTCGTCCACTGAATGGATCGCATCCACTCCTTTGGTTTTCGAGTTTTCGTGGCGCAGGGATAAAATCTCGGAAGCATTGCCCCGGATGACGTTAATACGGGTTTCGTCAATGATTTTTTTTGCTGATGCCGTGCGCAGCGCTGTGGCGCCGGATCCCACCGGATCCAGGATGATCGGTGTGTTGAGGGCGGATGCTTTTTTACCGGCCTTGATCATGGCGGCAACCCAGTCGTCGGTCAAAGTCCCGATGTTGAGCACCAGTGCACCGGCAAATGAGACCATGTCCTCCACTTCGTTGATGGCATGAGCCATCACCGGTGATGCTCCCATGGCCAGCAGTGCGTTGGCCGTGTAGTTCATGACGACAAAATTGGTGATATTGTGAATCAAGGGTTTGTTTTTTCTCAATGCTGCCAGGTTGTCGGCTGCCTTTTGGGCGAGTTGGGTCATGGATTTGCCTCTGGTTGTTGCTTTCCCGAGGTGGGCCGGCTGCCGCTGATAAGTACGGTCACTCTGAACAAAAACAGCCGTTTCTCAGGGGAAACGGCTGTGGCGGTATTGAACCGCTTTTTTTTATCTCGTTTCCCTGCGCTGGAATTACCCAGGTCAGGTTCCAAGGGTGTAATCTCAGGCTGCCGGTCGCCACCCCTAACCACATATGATAACCTAAGTTGAGTTTACAGGTTAAACCACTAAGCAAAAGTCGGGCTGTTGTCAAGGACAAAAGCAATCGCCGGGGAGTTTTTATTCAGAATCGAAAACCTGGTTCTCTGGGCCAGATCAGAGTTGATCGGCTCTGCCATCGGTCAAATCTGTTCACGGTTTCAGGATACGGATTGTAAAGGGCATAGCGCATGGGGTTGATCTGATATGCAGAATCTGTCAAGATGCTTGCACCCTATGCGCTTTGCGCTATGCTCTGTGCCTTTTACTTGCCGGCAACGGATTTTTTCAGATCGTAGCGGTATTTTAAGGCGGCCCCGTAAACGGTCGCATATCCCGGGTTATCCGGAAAAATAAAGGTTGTCTGGTACAGCTGGCCCACAAGCTTCAGGATGTTGCGGATGAACCGGTTGCCGGCGACTTTGCCCACCATGACGATCCGGTCCGGGCAGTTGGACTCGCGGGCGCAGATGGAGGCAATGATGCCCACCGTTTCGCCGACCAGGTCCAGGATGGCGGCGGCCAGGTCTTCTGTTTTGCGTGATTTCAGGGCTGCAAAGTTGCTGGCTGTCATGTCCGATCCCAGGAAACTGAGCCCTTCATAGCCCAGGTCGGCAATGGTCAAGTTCAGCATGCAATGATTGCCCTCCAGTGCCAGTGCTTCGATACGGGAAGGCTCCTGCTGGTTGCATATCAGGGAACAAAGTCCCGTGATGGTGCCACCGCCGACCCCCGTGCCGCCCACGTGCCGGGCACTGTTGTTGGCAAAATGCACGATGGCGGTGCCGGTGCCCATGCTGACCACAATACATTCCCGGTTGTCGGCCAGGGCCGCACCACCGAAGCCGATGGCATCGATTTCAGCAATGATACGGACCCGTTTTTTCATGGCCTCCGGCATGCCTGCTGCAGAGCCGGAAAAAACGATGTGGTCGGTCTGGTAGCGGGCGTGCAGTTTTTCGTAGGTTTCACCGATGGCCTGCCAGTCGCGAGTTTCCACACTCATGGTCCGGGTTAAGCCGCTGGCGTCAATGACCCCAAAATCCGTAAACGTGGCGCCTCGATCAATCCCGATGATGGGGGTGTCCAGCAAATTGTTCATAAGTTCTCTTCCTCTCCGTCAGTGGCATATTTACTGAATCATGCATATGAAGGCCTCCGACTTGTTCAAAATTCGGGTATTAACTGCTGCCGATAGCTGTTTGTTGAGTAGAACCGATGGCGTCCATGATCTGGGAAAGGCGGTGAATAATGGGGCAGTCATCAATTTCCTCCACGCCCAGCAATCCGAAGCGATTGATGATCACGGCATCCATCCCCACCCGCCGGCTGCCGATGGCGTCGTCATAATAGTTGTCTCCGACATAAATGCACTGCCGGGCATCCACTGACGCTGCCTGCAGAGCCAGTTCAAAAATACGCCCATCCGGTTTGTGGCAGTCCACTTCGCAGGAGATGATCAGGTGGTCGAAATAATCAATCAGTCCCGCGCCGGTCAGAATGTCACGGGCCGAACAGTCCCAGTTGGAGATAACACCCAGGCCGATGGATTTTTGCCGCAGGGTTTCCAGCACTTCCGTCACCCCGTCAAAGGGCAACCAGTAATGGGGGGTGTCGGCTTTAATTTTTTCCCAGCAGGCATCCAGTTGGCAAACATCCACACTGATGCCCAGACGATAATTCATGATGCCCAGATACGAGGGCATGTAGACCTGCCGGGGCTTGAGGAACATGCCCGGATACTGCCGCATAAACAGTTTGTCGCACAGGTGGAATTGTTTTTCGATATCCGCCAGGGGAACATCGAGATTGAACTGGCGCAAGGCCTGCTGATAGGTGGTTTCCCGCTGCATGTAAAGCAGGGTGTAACCGATGTCGAACCACACGAAACGTATCCTCACCGTCAACCTCCCGTTTGCCAATCCGCAATCACCGGACAGGCCGGATTTGAGATCGCACACCGGGCAACCGGTTTGAAGCATCCCCGGCAGCCGCCTGCGATCAGATGCTACCGTTTGATGGCCACCAAATTTTAACGGCCACGATATCAGGGCTGGTAAAAAAGTTCAACCATCGCCAGCAGATAAAGGCGGCAAAAAACATATACGCCCTTCTGACGAGAGGGCAATTTGGGGTTGTATTGGAAGTGAACTGTTGTATATTTATAGCGGTTGTCATAAATATGTTCCGTTCGCCAGATTTGCTAACAGGAGAAAATATAATGTGTAACGGTATGAAATTTTTTCAAACATGACAACCGCTATATTATTTTTTTATTGAAAAAAATCTAGACTTTTACGCAACGATGTGCCATATTTCAATCAATGGCACGGCCTTTACTCATGGCCCATGCGGAAAACGCGACCATCGAAGAACTCAAGCACCTGTACCCGGAGAAGGCGATAATGGAATTTAAAAGTGTTGAAGGCGTTAAAACCGCACTGGCGGCAGCTGAATATATCTGCTCGAAAACCATCGCGACTGTCGTTTTTTTGGCCCAGGCGACCCGCAAACCGGTGCTGGTGGAAGGGCCGGCCGGCGTAGGCAAAACAGAGCTTTCCAAGGCCGTCGCCCGTAGCCTGCAGCGCGGGCTGATACGGTTGCAGTGTTACGAGGGACTGGATGAAACCAAGGCCCTGTATGAATGGGAATACGCCAAGCAGCTTCTTTATACCCAGATGGTAAAGGAGAAAATTGACGATGTTATCACAGGCGCTGATTCCCTTTCCGATG
Organism: Desulfobacterales bacterium; assembly: GCA_029939875.1. Classification (GTDB taxonomy): domain Bacteria; phylum Desulfobacterota; class Desulfobacteria; order Desulfobacterales; family JAFDCJ01; genus JAFDCJ01. Next base: position 574 of record JAOZSC010000236.1, on the reverse strand, counting down.
CAGTCGACCGTATTGCATCCCAGGAGGACGCTTTTTTTTCCGAACGTTTTATCCAGCCTCGCCCGCTGCTGCAGGCCATCAGTTCCCCGGAACCGGTGGTGCTGCTGGTGGATGAAGTGGACAAGTCCGATCCGGAGTTCGAGGCCTTTTTGCTGGAAATTTTAAGCGATTTTCAGGTGTCGATTCCGGAACTGGGAACCCGCAAGGCGGTGAATATCCCATTTGTATTTTTGACCTCCAACGATTCCCGGGACATGAGCGATGCGCTTAAGCGAAGATGTATCCATCTTTACATCGATTACCCGGAGCGTGATCTGGAGCTGGAGATCGTCAGGCTCAAGATCCCGCAGATACGCGAACAGCTTGCCCGGCAGTTGGTCGATACCATCCGTAAAATCCGCGATCTGGACCTGAAGAAAAAACCCTGTATTTCCGAAACCCTGGACTGGGCCCAATCCCTGATTGCCTTGCAGGTGGAGGAATTGACCCCGGAAGTACTTGCCGACACCCTGAACGTCATCTGCAAGTACCGGGCAGATGCGGTGCAGGTGGCGGGGAAGATGGATAAGATTGT
>JAOZSC010000235.1 GCA_029939875.1 Desulfobacterales bacterium | reverse complement strand
GGTGATGGAGCCCACATCAATTCCAACCGTAATCATTCATATACCTTCCTTATTTGCGCTGAGCGCAAAGGGCAGAGCGCATGCTGAATGCTTCGCTTCTTAACCCTGAACCTGGAACCCTAAACCCTTTTTCATTCTTTTTCTCTTGACTCCGATACAATGTAGCTGTATCGTAGCTCACAAATTTTTATGATTACAGTATCATGGCCCAACAATCAAGCGCTTTCTAATCCCGGAAATATTCACAAACCGGAAAAAAAGAGGCTACTGACGTGCCGGACGAAAAAAATCACGATAACGATCAGGCTCTCGGTAATGATCAACAACCCGCCGCTGCCGCTTCCAACAGCAAGGTCAAATTCGAAATCTACGGGGAAGAAATGATCGAAAAGCGGGTCAAGTCAAGCGGCAATAGCGGCAGGGTGTATCTGCCGCCGAACTGGGTTGGTCACCGGGTAAAAATCATTCGCGTGTAAACCACATCACCGCAAAAAAGGAATACTGCTGTGGATGACGTTCGCATAAGAAAGCTACAGAAAGAAGATGCGCAGGCAATCAGCCAAATTTACGCCTCCATCACCATGAAGGCAGTGAATCCGGACTTCAAACGGGTTGTCGAAGCGCATTCCCGGCGCGATAACGAAGCCTGTTTTGTGGCCGAAATCAATGGCAAGGTCGTAGGCTTTATGATCAGCTACATTCTTACTGCCGGCTTCGGAATTGCAAAAAGCGCCTGGATAGCCACCCTGGGTGTCGATCCCGGTTTCATGGGCCAGGAAATCGGAGCCGACCTGGCCAGGGAAATTTTTCGGTTCTACAAGGCCGAAGGCATCGAAAATGTGTACACCTCGGTACGCTGGGATTCCTCCGACCTGCTGTCATTTTTTAAAACCCTGGGTTTCGACCGCAGCAACTTCATTAATTTACGCAAAATTCTGGACTAGATTTCACTCCAAATTCATTTGACCCTGCACGGTCCGGAAATGGTCACGACAGGAGCAATCACTCCACCTGCCTCAAGGAGCAGCATGCACTTTGACACCCCCCGCCCGCGGCAACGTACCCGGCGACGGCTTTTACGGGACCTGGTGGCCCTGATCGTTTTCACCGCCGGCACCATTCTGGCCATCTGGCTGATTCAAAGCGATAGAATCCGGGAACAATTGTCCCGGGACCAAATCCAGCAGGTTGCCGATCACGCCCGGACCGAATTGAATGATTTTTTTACACCCGTTGAAAAAATGCTCCTCATTTTCCGCCAATGGGGCCAGGCCGGTATTCTGAATCCCGCCTCCGTGGCCTCCTTAAACGCAAAATTTTTCCCCATCCTGGCCGATGCCGACCACTTGTCTTCCATCATGGTGGCCGATACGACCGGCACCGGATACTTTCTCATCAAAGACAAAGAAACCTGGCTGACCCGCTCCACAGGTCTTAAAGGATCCAGCGGACGGGTATTGTGGCAACGCTGGAGTGATTCGGGAAAACTGCTGGATAAATGGCAGGAAAAATCCGATTACGACCCGCGCCGGCGCCCCTGGTTTCAGGGAGCCCTGAATAGCGTGCCTGCCGAAAAAGTGTTCTGGACGACGCCGTACTCATTTTTTACCCTCAGCACTTATGGCGTCACCGCATCTGTAAAATGGCATCCCCGGGGTAAAACGGCCCGAACATATGTGGTGGCACTGGATGTTCCGCTGGCAAAGCTTGTCAAAACCGTCACCGGTTTTACCGCCGGTGTCAACGGCAACACGTTTCTGGCTGACTCGGATGGACGGGTTCTGGCGCCGGACCTCGTTGTCCTGGGCAACACCCCGGGCAAAAACCTCCCTGACACACTGGCCGGTCTGTTTATCCCGGCCGAAAAATACGGCCGACCGATGGTTACCGGTGCACTGGTGGCCTGGCGGACGGCGGGAAAACCTGAAAAACAGCCCCTGGAATTTAAAAGCCTCTCGATGACCTGCTGGGCAATCTTCCAGCCGGCTCCCATCGGCACCTATCAGATGTTGATCGGAGTCACCGTACCGGAAAATGATTTTTTCAGTGCGGTTTATAACCGTCAGATATCAACGCTTTATGTAGCGGCGGTTATACTGGCGGTAGGAATTTTTCTGGCGGTCCTGGTGGTGCGAAAATACAGCTACCAGATCAAGGACCTGCCAACCCAGAAGCTGAACGGGAAAAATCGGGCCGATCAACTCCTCGGGCTGATCAAAGGTGGTGAAAGCAGGATCGTGGAGTTCAAATCCACCATGCGAATGAACCTGAAAACGGGAAAAGCCGGCAAAGAAATTGAACTGGCCTGGCTTAAAACCCTGGTGGCCTATCTTAACACCGATGGAGGGCTTTTGATCATCGGTGTTAACGATGACGGCCGGATTGTCGGCATCGAAGCCGATGAATTTGACAGCGATGATAAATGCCGGCTGCATTTCAAGAACCTCGTCAACCAGCATATTGGACCTGAATTATCCAAATTAATAACCATGAGCATGCTGTCCGTTGATGGCAAAACCATCGTGGTCATTGAATGCGAGCGCAGCGCTGAACCGATCTTTCTGAGAACAAAACAGACAGAGGATTTTTACATTCGCAGCGGACCGTCCAGCGTGAAGCTATCCGTAAGCGAAGTTCTGAATTACCTTGAGGGCCGGCAGTGAGGCCATCTCAACCTTGTAATATCGAAGGCCCATTGTAAAACGCTCCGGCCGGCGCATGATTTGCCCGCCAGAGACAAGCGCCCTACTCCCCGCCGAAATACTTCATGAACTGCACCCGCTCGTAAGCCGCGGGGTCACTGCTTTTTTCCTGGCTCATCTTACCCCTGAAATCATCCAAACAGCTGTACCCTTTAGCAGCCATCCACTGCTCTACAAAGGTCAGCATTTCGCGAAGGTGTCCCTTGCCGTTTTTGTACAGGGCGGAGACCACCTGAACCGCATTGGCGCCGGCAAGCAGCTGCTTTATCACGGCGGCTCCATCGTGAACCCCGGTTGAAGCGGCCAGATCGCAATCGGTCTTTGCGGCCATGATGGCAATCCATCGCAGGGAAATCGACAGGTCCGAGGGTGTGCTGAAAACGTTGGAGGAAACCACCTTGAAGTCGTCGATATCAAAGTCCGGGCTGAAAAAGCGGTTGAACAGCACCAGGCCTGCAACGCCGGTCTTGGACAGTTTCTGAATCATGGGCCCCAGATTTGAAAAATAGTAGCTGATTTTCAAGGCCACCGGAATGGACACTTCTTTTTGCACCTTGTCAATGATTTGAAAGTATGCTTTTTCTTTTTCTTCACTGCTGCGGCCAAATTCAGTGGGCAAAAAGAACATGTTCAGTTCCAGCGCGTCTGCCCCGGCTTTTTCCAGCATTTTTGCAAAAGACGACCATTCATGGGAATAAACACAGTTAATGCTGGCGATGATCGGGATAGAAACGCTTTTTTTGCATTCTTCGATCAGCCGGGTGTATAGGTCCAGCTTTTCACCTTTCAGTTGGTAATCATAATAATCAAACTGGTCCAGATTGACGCCCTCATCGCTGGCTTCTTTCAGGATATCGTCGTATTCAAAGGCGATTTCCTCTTCGAAAATAGACTTGAGCACCACCGCGGCCGCACCGTTTTCTTCGAGTTCTTTGATGCTGCTGGCCGAACGGGTCAAGCCCGAGCTGCCCACAATAATGGGGTTTTTCAGCGTCAATCCCAGGTATTGGGTTGTTAAATCCGTCATTTCTCCTCCTTTGCTGGTTTAGAATATGCGCATTGGTCTTTAAATGGCACAAAAGCGTTCAAATATCAATACGGCAAACGAATCTTCCTAAAACAGATCATCCACGTCGGTGCCGGGCATTTCACCGTATGCCTGCAAGTATTTCTGGATCAGCTCGCTTTCCCGCTGGGAATACATTTTATTTTCCTCGTACTCGAAAAATGCGGCGGTTTCGTTTCCGTCCAGTGACAGCAGCAGCTCCCTGCGCAAGTTGGCCGCCCCCTTGATGGCCATCACTTTATGATCGGCATCCGCCAGTTGAAACACTCCCTCAGCTTCGGGCACCTGCTCGACATGCGCTTCATCAAAGGGACGCCAGACGGCCGGCGGCGGGGGATTGCAACCCATGTTCAGGCGCAAATCGCACTGCAGACAGCGGCCGGCTTCCCTGGCGGCCTGCTCCGGGCTGTAGCCAATGGCAACTTCGCGAAAATTATTAACACGATTGGCAACATCAAGCGCGGGCACCTTTTCCCGGGCAAAAGCGGCAAAGCCCTCCTCGCGGCCCAGGTGGTCATCAGGCCGGCCGCGTTCAAAAAGGACTTCATCGATTTGCCCGCAGCCCCCCAGAGCCTGGTCAATGGATTCGGCCGCTCGCCGGCCGGCGCCAATGGCGTGGATAATCGTGCCCGGCGTTCTGGTGGCATCCCCGCCGGCATACACCCCTGGCATGCCGGTTTCCAGGGTATCTTCATCCACCACAATCAGCCCCCGCTCTGCCTTGATGGGACTGTTTTCTTCCAGGAAAGATAAATCAACTGCCTGGCCCAAAGCCATAATGATCTGATCCACCCGGATGCATTCTTTTTTATCACTGAATTCCGGACAAAAGTTGCCCTGCTCATCAAAAACACAGGTGCATTTTACCAGGTCCATGCCGATCACCTTGCCGTCCTGGCTGAGAATTTTATCGGGCCCCCAGGAGGAAAGAATCTGAACCCCCTCCTGCCGGGCTTCTTCGATCTCCCAGGGACTGGCCGGCATTTCATCCAGGCCCTCCAGGCAGGCCATTCTGACGTCAGTGGCACCGCAGCGCAGAGACGTTAGAGCTACGTCCACGGCCACATTGCCACCACCGATTACCAACACGCTGCCCTTGAGTTTGACATCCCGGCCTTCGGCCACCTGGCGCAATAATTCCACCCCCCATATCACATCGGAAGAATTACAGCCCTCCAGGGAAATCCGGCGGTTTTGCTGAGCCCCCACCCCCAGAAAAACGGCGTCGTAGCCGTCTTTTTTCAATCCTTCCAGGGTAAAGTTCCCCCCCAGGCTCTGGTT
>JAOZSC010000234.1:1665-5058 GCA_029939875.1 Desulfobacterales bacterium | reverse complement strand
CCATAAATAATTTTTTCGCGGCCGCCGTCGTCACGTTCCAGAATCAGGGCGCCATTTTCATCCACATCCATTGCCCGGCCTTCGGCCACCTCCCGGGTCGTCACAATCCTGACCTGCCGTCCCAGGGTCATGCTCACCTTCTTCCAATCGTCAATTACGCGGTCAAAATCAGCCAGCTTCATTCGGGCTTCAAATTCGTCCAGGAAGGCCGCCAACAGGTTTTTACGCGAAAATCTGCGGCCCTTGATGATTTTCAATGACGTCGCCGCCGGTTGAACAGCACCGGGGTCATTGTTAACGTTGATGCCAATACCAATGTTGATAAACGCCACCCGCTCCGCTTCGGCCTCCAGTTCCGCGAGCATCCCGCAGAGTTTGCATCCGTCAACCAGTATGTCGTTGGGCCACTTGACCCGGGCGTCAATACCAAACCGGGTGCCCAGCAATTTCGCCAGGATCATCGAGGCCATGAAGTTTACCCTGAAACTGAGCAGCACCGGAATCTGCGGCCGCAGGACCATTGTGAAATAAAGTCCGCCTTCTTCGGACAGCCACTGCCGCTGCAGCCGCCCCCGGCCTTGAGTCTGGCGGTCGGCAACGACAACCGTAAAATCAGGACAGCCCTTGCGGGCGACATCCCTGGCAATATCCATGGTTGAGGTGACTTGTGGATAATACAGAATTTTCGACTCGCGGCCCTCAAATTCCCAGGGGAAAAGGGCATCCGGGCAGTGAACAAGCCTGTATCCGACTGGAGATGAATGGATTTCATAGCCCAGTTGCTGCAGTTTGCGGATGTGCTTCCACACCGTCACCCTGGAGACTCCCAGCGATGCGCTAAGCTGCTCGCCGGACAAAATGCCCGTATGCTCCCCCAGGGCTTTAAGGATCCGTCCTTTCAACCGTTACCTCCCGAATGGTTACCCTCAAAAAAGTGAGAGGGTAACGAAACATCCGCAAAAAGTCAAACACTAAAAGAAATCACCGCAGAGATCGCCGAGAGCGCTGAGAAAGGCTAAAAACATATATGCCTGCGGCGCCGGAACCGGCCAAAGTATTTTTCTGCTCTGCGGTTAAATAAAAAAACCCCGCCCCTTATTAGTAAAGGGCGGGGTTTTAAAAAGTTTTTTTCTTATTCGACGTTCAATGTTCGACGTTGGTCCTTTCAGTGTTCAACGTTCATCTTTTCATTCTACATTCGTCCTTTCTTCGTTCCTTTTCATTCGCCATTCGTCATTCGACGTTGGACGTTGGACGTTTAGTCCACCTCGGGTCTTGGCAGCACCTTGGCGCGCTCGGCGATTTCCGGCACCCGGTGCTCCCATTCGATGGCCATCAGGTGCACACCGGCCACGCCTTTCATCTCCTTGAATTCTTCGATTTGCTCACAGGCGAACTTGATGCCTTCTTCGGCAACCTTGCCCTTGCCGGCTCCCTGGAGCCGTTTGATAACCTCATCGGGCACATCCATGCCCGGCACCTTGGCTTTCATATAACGGGCCATACCCACGCTTTTCATGGGCGTTACCCCGGCCAGAATATACACTTTTTCCGTCAATCCCATGTCATTGGCCTGGCGGATCCATTCGCGAAATTTTTCCATGTTGTAAATGCACTGGGTCTGGATAAAATCCACGCCGGCTTCTATTTTTTTGGCCAGCCGATGCACCCGCCATTCAAAGGGTTCAGCAAAAGGGTTGGCGGCCGCCCCAATAAATATCTTCGGTGGTTCTTCAATCTCCGCACCACCCAGAAACTTGCCCTCATCGCGCATTCGTTTGACCATGCTGATCAACTGCATGGAATCGATGTCGAACACACCCTTGGAATTGGGGTGGTCCCCGAATTTCTGGTGATCGCCGGACAGGCACAGCATGTTGTGGATGCCGTGGGCATATGCGCCCAGAATATCGCTCTGCATGGCCAGCCGGTTACGGTCGCGGCAAACCATCTGGAAATTGGGTTCCAGGCCTTCCTGGATTAATATCAGAGAAGCCGCCCAGCTGGCCATGCGCACCACGGCCGTCTGGTTGTCCGTGATGTTGACCGCATCCACGTTGCCCTTCAGGTACGCGGCTTTTTCCCGCACGTGATCAGCACTGGTTCCCCGCGGTGGTCCCAGCTCCCCGGTAAATGCAAAATGGCCCGCCTCCAACACCTTCTCTAAGTTGCTGCCTGATTTCATATTCTTTTCCTTTGCACTGATTGCTGTCTGGTTATTCCTCGGGCTTCTTATAGCCGGGCTGAATCAGGGTGCGTGGCACCTGGTTTTGCCATTCCACAGCCTGGTGAAGTTGCTTGATGACATCCAGCCGTCCCTGCCGCTGCAAGCGCTCGTAAATCATGTACCAGGCACAGGGCTGATCGATGTCCACCTCACAACTACCATTGTTGGTACCGCCGCAGGGACCGTTGTAGAGGCCCTTGGCACACATGGTCACCGGACAGATACCGCCGGTCAATCCAAGCACGCAGCTGCTGCAGGACCGGCATCTCTCCTCGTACCAGCCCACCGCCTGGTTGACCGCCAGCCCGGAAGTGTCCACCGCGGGAAAAACCGGGATGTCCGGAAAACGTTCCGCCAGAAACTGCACCCCCACACCGCAAGCCATAGACAGCACGGCGTCATAGTCTTTAACCTTGTCGTCCAGTTCGGCCAGGTATTCCCGGTCACACTGCCGCTCTACCGTGCAGGCTCCCAGCTCAATGGGATTGTCTTCCAATTTGCGGGCCATGTCCAGCTCGGCGTTGAGCACGTCGACTTCTTTTTCACCGCCGACCAGACACACGGCCACACAGGTTCCGCATCCCACGTTAAGAACTTTCTTGTAGTCCTTGAGCAGGTTTTTTATCTCTTCAAAAGGTTTTCTTTTGGCAACGATCATTTATGACTCCTCCTGTTGAGCGGCTCGTTTCCCGGCCGCTATCCGGCAAAAGGCTACATTTCCGACTCCGGGTGAAACACGAGCACGTCCTTGAGATCATCGTGCAGATAGGCTCTTTCGTTGGGTCCCAGAATGCCCAGGGACAGGCAGATCAGTGTCCACAGGTGAACCACCCCATAATTGCCTTCATAATATTCGCTGAGCTCATGAATCTGGGCATGGCAGTTGTGGCAGCCGGCAATACAGTAACTCGCTCCGGTTTGCTGGATCTGATCATCCTTTAATTTTCCGAATTCCAAACGCTCATCTTTCAAGCCGGCCTGAAGAAAGCCGCCGCCGCCGCCGCAGCAGTAATTATTGGACCGGTTGGGGGTCATGTCAATGAAATTTTCTTCGCCCACAACCGACCTGACCACAAACCGCAGGTCTTCGGCAATGGGGTCCCCGTAACTTTTGCGCACGATCTGGCAGGGATCCTGGACCGTAAATTTGATCTTCAGATCCTTGT
>JAOZSC010000234.1:0-1655 GCA_029939875.1 Desulfobacterales bacterium | reverse complement strand
AGTTGACCTTTAGTTTTCCCTCCCGGATCCACTTGGCGTAATATTCGTAGATGTTTTTTACTTCGAAGTTGTGCTCGATGTTGAATTTTTTCAGTCCTGCCAGGACTGAGAAGGTCACGTGCCCTCACTCGGTGTTGAGAAAAATCTTGCATCCCAGGTCATCGGCCTGTTTGGCCGCAGTGCGTGTGATGTGCTCCCAGGCTTCGTTGTCGGCAAGAAACATGCAGTAATTTTCTCCCCCCCAGCCCTTGTTGCCGTATGTCCAGTCAACTCCGGCCAGGTGCATGATCTTCCAGAGAGGAACCATTTCATCGGGTTCGGTCACCGGTTCCCGTGAATTCTGATTCAAAATGAATTCGGCACCCTGTTTGTCGATGGGGGCCTGCATGTCTTTGAATTCCGGCTGCGCCTCCTGGTATTCTTCCAGCACGTCTTCCACCACGAATTTAAAATCTTCCGGCGATGTTCCCATGGCGCTGCAGCTGTCGTTTCGCAGGGCCATGTCGCAGGAGCCCAGAATCCCCTTGGGCCGCTCCTCCCTGGGCCGCATGCTCCTGATATTGTATACCAGCTGGGGAATGTCGATTTTCATGGGACACACGTAGACGCAGCGCTGGCACATGGTGCACATCCAGGGCCAGTCCGATTTCAGAATCTCATCGTCCAGGCCCAAAGCGGCCATACGTAAAAATTTACGCGGGTCCATATCTTCCAAGCCCGTGGCCGGACACCCGGAGGAACAGGCTCCGCAGGTCAGACAAAGGTTCAGGTTACCGCCGTCGGGCAGCAGTTCCTTAACCTTGTCAATAAGCATGCTTTTCTTCTTACCGCCGAGAGTTATTACTTCTTGTGCCATAATTGCCTCCCCTTGTTAGCTGTTTTCAGCCTTATTCCTTAAAGGATTCGGCCCCAGGGACCGAATCAGATCCGTCATCTCATTGGCATAGGCGGCAAAGGTCGGCCCCTCACCGGATGCCAGGTTGTACATCCTCACCCGATCGCTTTCCAGACCGATTTCCTCTAACAATGTTTTGACATACTCTACGCGCTCCCGGGCCCGAAAGTTGCCTTCGTTGTAATGGCAGGTCCCCTCCAGGCACCCGACGACATACACGCCGTCAGCGCCTTTCTGGATAGCTCTGAGCAAATGCAGCACGTCAACTTTACCGCTGCATGGCACTAAAATTATTTTTACGTTTACCGGGTATTGAAGTCGCATGGAACCTGCCAGGTCCGCGGCATTATACCCTCAGTAGTTACAACAAAATGCAATAATTGTCGGTTCAAACTCGGCCATTACATTCCTCCCGCCAGCAGGGCGTCAATTTTACAGGTTATCTGCTCATCTTCGTAAAAGCTCAGCTGTATTGCTTCTCTTGGGCATACCGCCGTACACAGGCCGCATCCATGGCACAGGGCCTCATCGATTTCAATAATGCCCTTTTGGGAATTGAATGTCGGTACATCGAAGGGGCATGAGCGCACACAGGTCAGACATTTTACGCAGTTTTCCGTATCCACCTTGGCGGTGATAGCCGACAGTCGGATTTCATCCTTGGCCAGAAACGTCGTTGCCCGGGAAGCGGCGGCCTGGGCCTGGGCAATGGTTTCCGATATCAGTTTCGGTCCGTGGGCCAGTCCACACAGGAAAACAC
>JAOZSC010000233.1 GCA_029939875.1 Desulfobacterales bacterium | reverse complement strand
CTCATTCAAACAAACTTGAATATTTCCCGAACCCCTGTCGCTCCAAATCCTCGCGGGGAATAAACCGCAGCGATGCCGAATTGATACAGTACCTGCGCCCGGTGGGGGCGGGACCGTCTTCAAAAACATGACCGAGATGCGAATCAGCATGCTTGCTGCGAACCTCGGTGCGGGTCATAAAAAGGCTGCGATCTCCGATTTCAACGACATTGACGGGCTCCAGCGGCCTGGTAAAACTGGGCCATCCCGTGTGGGAATCAAACTTGTCGCGGGAACTAAAAAGGGGTTCGCCGGAGGCGATGTCCACGTAAATCCCTTCTTTTTTGTTGTCCCAGTATTCATTGTTAAACGGCGGCTCGGTGGCATCCTGGCGTGTGACCCGGTACTGCAGGGAGGTCAGCCTCTGTTTCAGCTTTTTTTCATCCGGTTTTGAATACCTGCCGGCAGCTGGGGCGGTATGCGCCGTTTGTTGTGTGTCGTGCCATGTTTTTCTTAAGAATTGATCCCTGCCGGAGTGTGAGCGGTAAAATTTGTACCGCAGGACATTTTTTTTATAATAGTCCTGGTGATAGTCTTCGGCCGGATAAAATTTTTCAAACCTGACGATCGGCGTCACAATCGGTTGACTGAAACGACCGGATTGCTGCAGTTTTTCTTTGGATTCCCGGGCCAGGCGTTTCTGTTCCTCATCATGATAAAAAATGGCACTGCGATACTGGCTGCCCCGATCGACAAACTGACCGCCGGCATCGGTTGGATCCACGTGCCGCCAGAAGGCATCCAGCAGTTGCCGGTAGGTTATTTTGGCAGGATCATAAAGGACCTGAACCGCTTCCGTATGGCCGGTATTGCCCGCAGACACCTGCCCATAAGTGGGATCTTCCGTCTGACCGCCGGTATAGCCGGAAATAGCGGCAACAACCCCATCTATTTTTTCAAAGTCCGACTCCACACACCAGAAACACCCGCCGGCGAAAGTGGCCCGGTGCACGTTGCTGTTGTTCTCATTCATGGCAATACTCTTTTCCTGTGGCTCTATGCCTGTAGATTGAAATGCGGTCATGAAAACACCGCCCAGTATCATCGCAGCTGCGAATAAAAGAGGTCTCATGGCGTTTCCTCCATTTTGTCGGGTCTCACCCATTCAGAACTCGCGTAAAAATAACCTGTATTCCTATAATATTAGACCGCTCTGCAAAATTTCAATGGGCACTGCCGGATTGTATGGATGGAAGGCTGCAGGGGATGTATGGTTGACCGCAAGGGAAAAGCCGGCCGACACGATGCAACCGCCTAATCAGCAAGAGGGCTCGAAGCGTTTTTGTTTTGTAAAAACTGCTGCAGGTGTTCGATGTGCCGATTTTCTTCGTCAATGATCTGTTGCAACACTTTCAGGGTGGCTTTTTCACTGATAAAGGGTTCCAGCACCTGGTAAAAAATTACGGTATCTTTTTCGAATTCAATAAATACGGCAATCATTTCATGGACCTGCTCGGCGGAAGAAAAATCAACGTCCTGGAGTGAAAAATTTTTTTCCCCCAGCAGATCGTCGAACAGTTCGCGACTCATTTCATCCATAAACGATTCAGTATTTTTTTCCCCAAGTCGGTTTTTCAACTCGCCAAACCAGTTGGCATGTTTTGCCTCCTCATCTGCCATCCACCCCAGCAACGAGGCAATCTGCGGGCTGGATGCCTTTGCAATGGCCTGGCGGTAAACTGTTTCGCCGTTTTTTTCCAGTTTGATCGCCATGTCCAGAATTTCTTTAGGTGAAAACAAAGCAGCCTCCTTTTCCTACGATAAATGTCATTCATAAAATAACGTACATGAAAGACGAAAGTCAAGGGCATAACCGTGAACGATGCATTGCGGTCAAGCCCCGCAAAAAAATCGCCTTTTTGGGGGAGCCGTTCCCTAAGGAGCTGTAGTCGGAAATTGCCGCTGCCATCAGGCAGGAGTTGGATCGTACCCTCTGAAGCGGCGGCACCTGCAGCAGCAAAAACGTCTTCTGCCCCACATATTATTAAATACGACTTGAAAACTATTAATATTTTTGTAAAAATAGAAAGGTTGGGTAAATTTTTCATGACCCTTGATCCGTCCAGTTGGCATGTGAAGAATCGGCCATGTTATGATCTACCGGGATTGGAGTGCAAGCAATGTTTAACGAAAGCAAGACCAGCCAGCAGCTGCGAAAACTGGAAAAACATTTGCAACAGGAAAATCCGATCCTTTCCGAGGTGGTACAGAACTTCCGTGAACTGGACCGCATCAGCCGACGGCTGGGATTTTTCGAACGCGAAGAGTCTCATGCCACCGACACTCCCTGGTGGCCGCTGATTTCGATTCTGGGAATCTATTCGTCGGGAAAGTCATCTTTTATCAACAGCCTTCTTCAGTACGATTTACAGGCGGTGGGCATTCAGGCCGTTGATGACAAGTTCAGTGTTATCTGTTTTTCCCGGGAAAAAAAACAGCGGGTGCTGCCCGGCCTCGCACTTGATGCGGATCCGCGCTTTCCATTGTACAAGATCAGCCGGGCGATTAATGAAGTTGCCGAAGCAGAGCACATTGATGGTTACCTGCAGTTGAAGACGTGCCCCAGCAAAAACCTGCGCGGAAAAATCCTTATCGACTCCCCGGGATTTGATGCTGATGCCCAGCGGACCTCCACCCTGCGTATTACCGATCAGATCATCGACCTGTCTGATCTGGTATTGGTTTTTTTTGACGCCCGGCACCCGGAAACCGGTTCCATGCGCGACACGCTGGAGCACCTGGTAAAGGCAACCATCAACCGCCGGGATTCCAATAAATTTTTGTATATTCTCAATCAGATTGATGTCACCGCCAAAGAGGACAACCTGGAGGAGGTGTTTGCGGCCTGGCAGCGGGCATTGGCACAATACGGATTAACAGCAGGCTGTTCTTATGCGATTTACAATCTGGATTACGCTGTCCCGTTTGAAAATGAAGATGTGCGTGAGCGTTTCGAAAGTAAGCGCCGTGCGGACATGGACGCCATCAACAACCGTATCGAACAGGTCAGCGTGGAGCGGGCATACCGGATCATCGGAATGCTGGAGCAGACCGCACGCATGCTAAAAAATGATGTGGTCCCTGTGCTGCAACGTTTTATCGAAAACTGGCGGCGCAAGGTCCTGTGGCTGGAAGGCGGGATTCTGGCGGTACTGGCGACCATATTTTTCGCCCTTACCATCTGGGGAGGCTACTGGCACGGGCTGTCGCTCAAGCTGCCGCTTTGGGAACTGCTGACGCGCCACCCATACCTGCGCTACAGTGTCATCGCCGCAGTGCTGTTTACAGCCGGCTATGTGCACATCAGCATCCGCCGCTGGGCTGCCAAAAAAACCGCTGGTAAACTGATAAAAGACGTCCGGAATGAAAACCGCCGCGAAAATTACAACCGCGCCTTTCGCAAAAACAGCCGCTGGTGGCGCAGCCTGTTGCTTCCGCAGCCGGCCGGCTGGGGACGGCGCACCGCAACCGTCCTGGACAGAGTGCTCGATGACAGCAACGCTTACATCCAAAAACTCAATGACATGTACACCAACCCTTCCGGCGCAGAAGCAGTCGAATCTTCCAATACCGGAAATGGTCCGGATGGCAGCATCCGCGTGGATACGGCCAACTGGCCGGACAAGCCGCAGGACATTTGAAATGTTAACAAAGGTGGATAAAAACCCTTGGGCCCTTGACCTCTGGAATCCCAGAACCCTCTTCTTCAACTAAATTTCACCTTATGGAAGCAAAGACCAAAGAAATTGTCGTCCCTAAAGAAAACGCCGTCTTCTGGCTCGACAAAAACGGTTGCTGGCACAATAAACACGGAAAGTTCCAGCACAAAAAAATCATCGACTATTTCCATTCCTGCATTCAGCGGGACCGAAATGGATACTACCTGTACCAGGGTGATGAGAATCACACCGAAAAAGTTTATTTCCCTTATGAAGATCAGGCCCTGTTTGTTTTCGATGTCCACAACGGCGATAAAATCACCCTGGTTTTGAACACCGGGGAAAAAATTCGCCTGGACCCGGAAAATCTTTTTGTCCAAAATGACAGCCTGTACATGCAAATCGGAGATGAAACCATCAAATTCGCCGAACAGGGGCTGCTTAAAATAGCACCGCTGCTGGAAGACGAAAACGACCGGCTATACATCCGCCTGCAGGACAAGCGGTACCGGATCGTCTGCCGGGGTGACGTGCCGCCTCCGAAGGTCTCGAGCAGTGGGGTGCCCGGCAACACCCCGTAACGGAGACGGGCATGAAATATTACGTCTACTTTGATGCCTATGGGCATGCGCGACGAATTATCAATGAACTTGCAAAAAGTCTTTTGGAAATAATACTGCGCGAACAAAATCGACTTTTTGCCAAACCCTGATTCTTAGGTTATGAAACAGCTGCATTACGAAAAAATGGAATCCATGTTTCCACTCATTCAGCATGAGTGGCGAAAAATTAATCCCCTTGAGCTAGTTCTTTACCAGCTTGCCCGGGGCAACACCTTCAACATGCGGGTCATCGGCCTGGAAGACATAAAACACTTTAGAAAAAAAAATCCGGACTGTTCGATTACCTTCAAACCCAACCACCTCAGTGAAGCCGATTTCATCCTGCTGTCAATTTTGTTCAGGGAAAACGACATGCAGGTGCCCGTTGAAGGCGGTGCCAACCTGTTCATCGATGACATCGATGTTTTCAAAGATCTGTTACCGGCCTTTGTAAACGAAAAATTTAAAGACTTCATCAAAGACGAGCGCCTCAGTATTGCACAATATCTCACCAGCCGGGGCGCCTTTAAAGTTTTCCGGGAGCCCACCACCGTCAGGCAACCCGACGGCAGTGAAATCAACCTTGGCAGGAAAGACATTATCTCCCTGACCCGCGCCTACCGCTACCACCTGGTAAAAAACAGGCAGATGTATGTCACCTTTCCCGGGTATTCGACTGTTAAAGCAGGCCTGCTGGACCGTCTGAAAAAGGACAGCACCAAAACCGGCAGGAGCTACACCGGCAAGGTCGACGGGTTT
>JAOZSC010000232.1 GCA_029939875.1 Desulfobacterales bacterium | reverse complement strand
CTGTGCAGTGACGGCAACTGCATCGGTGTGATCGGTCCCGACGGCAGATGCAAGGAGTGCGGCAAACCTAAACCGGAAAGTGCCTGAAATTGTGGTAGGGTTTATTTGAGGGCAGCAACTGTGATGCACTGTAAAATCCGGTCAGCAGCAAAATGTTTAGGGTTGCTGTTATGCCTGGCGGTCTGGACCGGTCCTGCTGCGGGCGAATCTTTTTCTCGTTTGGAACTTGATGCCGGGCGGGTTGTATGGGACGAGCTCGTATTGCAGGCCAAAAAGCTCACGGCGACGTTAAATGCACGGATCCGACTGGCATCGGTTCCTGCAGATGATGTGCAGGCAACATTGCTCAAAAGTCCCCGCGGGACGCCGGTGCAGCCCTCCGGTCCTGCGCTGTTTCGTCTGGTGCTCAACATGGGCATCGATGCGACTTTTCATCCCCACGTGCAGATATTAAACGAGGTCTGGTTCGATCCCGGCACCGCTGCGGCGCTGGGCCGGATCCGCTTGCGGCAGGGTCAGGACGACTTCAAAAAAAAATACCGCTTTACCCGGCAAGGCGTTTTCCGACATCGCCGGGAGCCTTTGAATAAAAAGGAACTGTTGCTTGATCCGGAGAAATGGACCGACGTCAAGGATTCATTCTATGCCTATGACCTGGCCCGGCTGGGATGTCCCCGTGTCTCCGAGCGGCTGGCCCTGCTTTATATTTTATCGGCTGTCGATTGGTCTGAAAACAGCAAGCCTCTATCATTGTGTGTCTTCGGCAAAAGGCAACTGCACGCGGTGACATTGCGCCCCCGGGGGTTGTACCCGTTAACGGTGGATTACCTTGAAAAAACAATGCAAGGCGAAGTCCTGAAAAAAGGTCCGGTCCAGGCGCTCAAGATCATCGTTGAAACCCGGCCCATGGATTCAACGTTAAAGGAAGACGAGGATTTTTCATTGATGGGACTGCACAAAGAGATTGTAATCTATATAGACCCCGTCTCGCGCCTTCCTTTGCAGATTAGCGGCAACACCCCCGCAGCGGGCAGGACGGACCTGAAATTGCGTCAGGTCGGTTTGCGGCCTCACCGGATGGGAAATCAATAGATGCTCAGAACCAATAAACATAAATTGAGAACCAGCAAAACCTGCGGTGGGCGGCAAAACAGGAAGCTGCATTTTGACTGTGCCTATCAGTGCTGTCTGGAACATGTGCAGCCGGTAACCGCACCGCTTGTGCTGATTTCCGAAATTCAGCGTTCCGGGGGATCCATGCTGAGCCAGTTGTTTGATGGGCATCACCAGGTGCATGCACATCCCCACGAACTGAAGATCGGGTATCCCAAAAAATATATCTGGCCCGCAATCGACCTGAGCGACAGTCCGCAGCGCTGGTTCGAGATTCTCTTTGAAGACATCGTGGTGCGGCATTTCCGTCACGGCTATAAAAAGATGGAGAAGTACAAAGATACGTTTCTTTTTGTATTTTTGTCTTCTTTGCAGAAGGAGATCTTTTTAAAACACCTGCAAGCCGTGTCGACCAAAACGCTTCGCAGTGTTTTTGATGCGTATATGACTTCTTATTTTGGGGCCTGGATAAACAATCAGAATGTTGGGGGAGCCAAGAAATTCATTACTGCTTTTACGCCCAGGCTGTCGACCATGCCTGAAAATATGAAGGCCTTCTTTGATATTTACCCTGAGGGCCTGTTGATATCAGTTGTTCGGGATCCTAAAAACTGGTTTCCATCCGCCTCCAGGCACCACGCGGACAAATACGGTGATATCCATAAAGCACTGGCCCAGTGGAACGAAAGTGCGCAGGGGATGCTGCGCAATAAAGAAAAATATGGCGACCGGGTGTGCATTCTGCGCTTTGAAGATCTGGTTCAGCGCACCAAAGTGGTTATGCGGCACCTGGCCGGATTTATGGATATACAGTTTGATGATATTTTGCTGACGCCCACGTTTAACAAAATTCCCATTAAGCCGAATACAAGTTTCAAATTGGAAAACCCCGGTATCATTTCCAGTGTGCTGGATAGATATAAAACTTTAGGGCCGGAGCAACTGCAGGTCATCGATGAGATGACAGGCGAAATCTATAAAAAAGTGCTGAGCATTGCCACATCGATTTCATGATTTGTTTGAACCTTAAACCCTGGGAAATGCTATCAGGCTGGGATGCTGGGAAGCTTAAATAAGGATTGAGGCCTTTAAAAAGCCTTCAAGTTTTCTGGCCTCCTGGCTTATGGCCCGCCGCAGGCGCTAACCCTGAACCCTGAGCCCTGGACCCTGAACCTTTATCATGTACCTGTTTTTCGTTCGGCATTTTAACGATATCGACCACATTGTACCTGTCGTGTGGCGGATGAAACAGGACCAGTATCCGGCAGCCGTTTATTGTATGAATCCGCGCTATGAGATCGAGACCGATTATCGCCTGCAATTTTTAAAAAAAATCGGGGTGCCTGTCGACCACCTGCATCATGCGTTTGATCAGCGGCGGGGCCGTCTTCACGGGTTGCTGCAGGATCTCATGAACCGGTGTTTCGCCTGGCAAAAAAAAGGGACTTCCGGTAAAAGACAAACGGTGGGGCCGGCCCACCATCTTCCGGCAAAGGCCGCCGGTCTTATGGGCGTGCTGTTTTACAAGCTTACACGCCTGATATACTACAATACCGGCTGGGCGCGCTCTGTTTTACAAAGTACCGGTGCTGCGGTGATATGCTTCGACCATATCCGGCCGGGCCTGTATGTCGTAAAGCCTCTGCTCAAATACTATGAGCAATTCATTGTCGGTTGTACGGTTTCAAAGGATTGATGAGATGCTCTACCAGTTCATTAAACGCCTGGACACCGAGACCCGACTGGGCCAACGGATCATCAGCCATCTTATCCCGGAACGATACAGGAAAAAGTTCAGTGTGCGTTACAAGGAAAGATCAAGGACCCGCATGATCCGCAAGGTCTGCCGGGATCGGAAAGCCCAGGTCGAGGACCTGTTCTACACCTGTTTGGAGCACATCTCGCCGGTCACCGAGCCGCTGGCCCTGATCTCTCAAGTTCCCTTTTCCGGCGGTATGCTCCTCAACCGACTTTTTGACGGACATCCTGCAATCCATGCACGTCCCCATCAATTGTTGATCGGATATCCGGAAGAAAACCGGTGGCCGAAAATCGATCTAAAAGATGATCCTCAACATTGGTTCGAAATGCTTTTTGAAAATACAGTGTTCGTATTCGACTATGCCAGCAGCGGTCATTGCCGGAAGATCGGCGAGCAGCAGGCGTTTCCCTTCATTTTTTTGACGTCATTGCAGAGAGAAATTTTTTCCAGATCGCTGGATTCACTTCCCGAAGTAGCCCTGCGTTCTGTATTCGATGCGTATATGACCTCATATTTCGGAGCCTGGCTGAACAATCAAAACGGCAATGGCCCCAAAAAGTGCGTCACTGCTTATGGGCCCGGACTGTCAATGTCAGAAGACAATATGCAGCTTTTTTTTGAAATTTATCCGGATGGCCGGTTGATTTCGGTTGTCAGAGATCCATACGCTTGGCTGATGTCCGCACGGAAGCACGAACCGGAAAAATATGGGGATTTCGAACAGGCGCTGGGCCTATGGGAAGCTGACGCCCGGGCGATGCTGCGTAACCGGGAAGAGTATGATGACCGGGTCTGCATTATCCGTTTTGAGGACCTGGTAGGCAAAACCCGTACCGTCATGCACCATCTGGCAGAATTTTTGGAAGTGGAATTTGTTGAGTCCTTGCTGGTGCCGACCTTCAATACATTTGCGCTCAAGGGGCATACAACCATGCAGGATCGAGGTCATGGAAAATTGGATGGACCTGTGCAGGAAGACAGACAGTTGACGGGCAGACCAGAAGACATCATCGAGCGGATGAGCGCTGAAACCTATCCCCAGGTGCTGAGCAGAGCACTTAAGTTTTGATAAAAACTGAACGCCTCACCTGCTGATGCGAAACAGCTTTTGGCGGACTTGCTCCACTTTAAGACGGCCATCATCGCCGAGTACCTTCAGAAACCGTTCGAGGCGGGCGCGCATTTCCTCCAGAGCGACTTCAGGATATTTGTTTTGCTGGTGCTCCAACGACCGGGTCGGGTCTTTTTTGTGCTGTTTGGACCATCTCTTCCAGCGGCGCTTGGTTGTCTTGAACCATCCCTGCAGGCGATCCCTCATAGGCGGCTGCGGCTGCCTGATCAGATCGGCAGCCGCTTTTTCGAGCACATCGACGATCCGCTCACAGGCCAGCGGCCCCTTTTGGGCTGCCATGTAATGGTCGATGAATGCCTGCTGCCCATCGTTATTGGCGACGCCGAGCTGCCCGCTCAGAACTTTTCTGACAGTTTGCTCCAATTGCTCGAAATTGAAGCACGGGTGGCTGAGCTTGTTTGGCAGGCAGTAAAAGCCTTTGTCATATACCTCACTGGTGGTGACCCGGTAGCTGACCGCTGGAACCCCCATGGCAAAAGCCTCAACGCTGGTGGTGCAGCCATTGTGAATCAGCACTCTGCAGGCCCTGAGCCAGAGGGCCACGTTGCCCTCGTTGGTGACATGCACCCGCTTGCAGCGTGCGGCAATCTGATGATAGACCTCCTGGCTTTCCACCTGGTGGGGACGGACGACAATGGGGGTGGCGGGAATTGCGTCTTCCAGGGCCGGGATCATTTCCTGGAAATGCTCGAAAGTCGCTTGTTTGAGATCCCACAAACCTTCGGCATATTCCCGGGTCATCCCCCGGGCGGCCCGCCCGAACTGTGGTTCTTCTCCCGGTTTATCGGCTGGCAGAAACAGCCTGCGGATCGGTGAAAACGCATTGACGTGATTGAAATTGGTGTTGATGAGGATGAAATCGCCATATTTTTGCTGGATGGCGCTGACTTCCTTTTCGTAGTACGGTTGAACCTCGGGGCGCAGCAGGTCGTTGCGTGGATTGCCGGTAACATGGATCGGCAAATCCGGCGGCATCTGGGGGTACTGTCTCCACAGCTCGGCGTTGTCTTCTCCCCAGGCGAAAAGATGAGACATGCAGCCCACGGATGCGGGAGACAGCT
>JAOZSC010000231.1 GCA_029939875.1 Desulfobacterales bacterium | reverse complement strand
TAGGAAAAACCAGGGACGAGCGAGATAGCCTGTCAGTCGATAAGCGCCACGCACGTCGCAGCGATGCCCTCCCCTGCTCCAATCAGGCCCAACCCTTCGGTGGTGGTCGCTTTAACGTTAACACTTCCAGCATCCACATCCATGGTGGCAGCCAGTTTTTCCCGCATACTCTGGCGGTGGGGGCTGATTTCAGGGGCCTGGGCAAAAACAATGGTGTCAATATTGCCAATGGCAAAGCCTTTTGCACGGACCTTTTCGCAGGTGCGGGTTAAAAGGATCAGGCTGGAAATGTCTTTATAGCGGGCGTCGGAGTCGGGAAAATGCAGGCCGATGTCCCCCAGGCCGGCGGCTCCCAGCAGGGCGTCACAGATCGCGTGTACCAGGACATCAGCATCCGAATGTCCCAGCAGCCCCTTTTCAAATGGGATCCGTATGCCGCCCAGAATGAGCAGGCGTCCGGTCTCCAGTTTATGCACATCGTATCCAATGCCCACGCGCATGAAATATTGCCTTTTAAGACTTTTCGGAGCTGGTTGGAAAGTTACATCGTCATCGACAGTTTGCTTTACAGGTTCATAACACATGGTTGCGTTTTCGTAAAGAAGTGCATTCCCCTTGACCTGGTTTGCCGCTTGAGTTTATAGTTGCACCCGTCAATTCGTAGTTTAGCAATTCAATTTATTCACCATCCAATACCATGAACGGAGATGGCCAATGTCCGTGGAACTGAGAAAGAAATTAACAAAAACACTGACGGAAAATGAAGCCAAGCAGCTGCTGCAGGAATTTGGTGTTCCGGTGGTTCCCGAAAGGGTTGCCGCTACACCGGATGAAGCGGCCCGCTACGCTGCCGAGATGGGATTTCCGGTAGTGCTCAAAGCCATCGGCGCTTCGTTGCTGCATAAGACAGAGCGCGGACTGGTGCATCTGAACCTGGTCGATGATCAGGCGATACGCGCGGCTGCTGACACCATCGCCGCCCGGGCGGGCGCGGAACTGGAAGGTTTTCTGGTACAACCGCAAATCAGCGGACGACGCGAATTTGTGGCCGGGCTCTTTCGGGATCCCCAGTTCGGCCCGGTGGTCATGTTCGGTCTTGGCGGTGTATTGACCGAAGCGCTGGCGGATATTTGCTTTCGCTTGGCGCCGTTGAACGAAGAAGATGCCGCTCAAATGCTGGAAGAAATCCATGCCCGGACCCTGCTGGCGGAATTCAGAGGGGAAGCGGCTGTCGATCGCGAGGTATTGGTTCAAACCCTGATGGGTCTGTCCCGCCTGGCCGAAAAGCACCCGGAAATTGCTGAAGTCGATATTAACCCCCTGCTGGTGACGCCCAATGGCCGGGTGCAGGCCGTGGATGCGCTGGTGGTTGTTCGCAGCGAGCCTGAGAAAAAAGATTTGCCGCCACCCATCGCACCGGATGCCATCGGCTCCCTGTTTTATCCCAAAAGCCTTGCCATTATAGGTGCTTCCGCAAAAATCGGCAAATGGGGGCATTCGTTGATGGTCAATACCATCAGCGGCGGGTTTGAAGGTGAAATTTTCCCGGTCAATCCCAAGGGGGGCATCATTGCCGGGCGAAAAGTGTACCGTTCCGTCGCCGAAATACCGGCAGATGTCGATTTGGCCATCGTTACCATACCCGCGGCGGCCACAGTGGCGCTGATTCCACAATTCCAGAAAAAAGGCATTCAAAACGTGCTGTTGATTACCTCCGGCTTTGGCGAAACCGGTAAAGAAGGCAAGCGCCTGGAGCGTGAGCTGGTCAAAACAGCCCGCCGCGCCGGGATTCTGGTGCTGGGCCCGAATACCATGGGTATCTGCAACCCGCATATCCAGATGTACTGCACCGGTTCTCCGGTGATGCCTCAACCCGGATCTACCGCCATGGTGGCCCAATCCGGCAACATGGGCATTCAGCTGCTGGCCTTTGCCGAACAGCAGGGCATCGGAATCCGGGCTTTTTGCGGATCGGGCAACGAGGCCATGATGACCATTGAAGACTACCTGGATGGATTTGAAGTGGATTCTCTGACCCGTACGGTGATCCTTTACGTGGAAAGCGTTAAAAATGGTCGCCGGTTTTTTGAAAGTGCCCGGCGGGTCGGGAAGAAAAAACCGATCGTGCTGCTGAAAGGCGGACAAAGCCTGGCCGGCAAACGGGCGGCGGAAAGCCACACCGGCGCTATGACCTCGGATAACAGAATATTCAATGCGGTTTGCCGCCAGGCCGGGATCATTAAAGTCGAACGGCCGATGGACCTTCTGGATCTGGCGGCCGCATTCTCGTCACTGCCGCTGCCGGCCGGTAATCGGGTCGCCATCATGACCCTGGGCGGCGGCTGGGGGGTTGTCACCGCCGACCTGTGCGCGGAATTTGGGTTGGATGTGCCGGATCTCACCGCGTCTTTGATTGCCAGGCTGGACCGCCTGCTGCCAAGCTACTGGAGCCGCTCGAACCCGATTGATCTGGTGGGTGAAAGGGATCTTTCCCTTCCTCTGACCGTTCTGGACGAACTGATGAAGTGGGACGGTTGCGATGCCGTGATCAATCTCGGTATCCTCGGTCGCAGAATCATGGTTAAACGCTTCAGCGAGTCCGTGCTGAAGGCCGATCCGGATTATTCCGCCGAATTTATTGGCCGGCTTAACCGGCAATACCTCGATTTTGAAGACACTTACATCAAACACATTGTCAGCCTCATGGATCACTATCAAAAACCCATATTCGGGGTAAGCATGCTGCCCGATGAGAAAAACCAGACCCTTTACCGGGTTGCAGACAGTCCGTTTAAGGGGGTATTTTACTCCACACCGGAACGAGCCGTCCAGGCCTATGCCAAGATGGTGGAATATAAACATTTTTTAAATCGAGCCTGAGGGTGAATTTCACTTGAACAGGGCAAAAACTTGTGGTAATGGAATTTTTCTCTGGATATGGAGACAATCCCTGAATAGGCAATACGTTCGAATATAATATGGCAATGACAAAAAAAACATTTAAGTTTCGTTACGATTTTGAAATCGGCTATCTCGTGAAAAGCCCATGCGAGAAGTGCGTCCACAAAAAGATCCTGCCAAAATGTGCCGCCAGTTGCACCCTGCTGGACAAGATCCATGCGATTTTATCCGAAGCCGTGTCATGTACCCGACGAACTTGATACATTTTGAGAATTCTGTAAGTTTCCAATAAGTTAGGACAACTTATAATCAATCGAGCACAAGTTGTGTTTTGGTTGAACGTCATTGTCCATGTTATCAAAACCGCAGCCAGAAACCTTTGAACCTCTGAACCCGGAACCTTCTCAGCTCCACAGCGCATCCCGCAGGCCCGATGTTCGGTCGATTTTCCGCGTAACAGCGCTTTTGAATACCGCTTCGGTCCCCCAGATGGAAACTGTTTTCCGGGCTCTTGTCAGCCCGGTGTAGATCAATTCCCGCGTCAGCAGTGGGTAATCCCTGTCCGGCAAAATAATCAGCACGTGATCAAATTCCGATCCCTGGCTTTTGTGCACCGTCAGGGCATAAACGGTTTCGTGTTCGGGCAGGCGGTAGAACGCAAACCGTCGGGGTTGACCACCACCGGCAGCAGGGAAAAACACCTGCAGCCTGTTGTCCGGTGATTTCGGATCGGCCAGGGTGACGCCGGTATCCCCGTTAAAAAGACCGAGGTTGTAATCGTTGCGGATGATCATGACCGGTCGGCCGCGGTACCATGGACCACGGGTGCCTGACGCCCCTGGAATCATGTTTTCACTGCGCAAGGCTTGCGCTGCCAGGCGGTTTAGGGCAACCGCGCCGAAGGGGCCGACTTTAAGCGCGCATAGGATTTTAAAGTGATTGAACGCTTCAAGCGCAGGGAGCGGATTGTTTTCTGCCAGATATTTTCGATACCCATCACAGATCACCGGGGGCAGGTCCCGGGACAGACTGGCATTGGCGTCAACTGTGCGCCATGTAACCGCTGTTTTTGCAGGATTTTTCAATAGCGCCAGGGCAGTATCGGCATCTCCCCGCTTGACCGCGCGACTGAGGCCCAAAATGCCACCGCCGGCCGAAAAGCGGTAGTTTTTTGTTAAAACCGTGATACTGTCCTGAAGCTCCGGCTCGTCGACGGAAATGGTTACCGAACCGCCCAGCTTCGTCTGGGTCAGGTGCTCCATTTTTTCAAGAAAAGCGCGGCTAAAACTGTGAAGAACATGCCGGCCGCAAATGTCGCCCAGCACCGATCCGGCTTCAACGGAGGCCAGCTGATCCTTGTCACCCAGCAACAGCAGCCGGGCATCCGACGGCACGGCCTGGACCAGTTTCGACATCAGGGCCAGGTCCACCATCGAGGCCTCATCGACGACCACGATATCGGCCGCCAGGGGATTTTCCCTGTTATGGCGGAAATAAGGCGTGCCGGCAATGGGTCTAAGCAACCGGTGGATGGTATGCACGTCGGACGGGATGAGATCTTTAATCGTATCGCTGCAGTTCAACTCCCGGCGGGCCTGTTTAACGGCCTCGGCGAGTCTGGCGGCCGCTTTTCCGGTGGGAGCGCTAAGATAAATCGTCGGCCGGTTGGAAGATGAGCCGGCAATCAAAAGGGCCAGAATCCGTGCGATGGTGAAGGTTTTTCCGCTGCCGGGTCCTCCGGTGATAACACTGAAACGTTTCAACATGGCGATGACGGCAGCGATTTTCTGCCAGTTGATTGGGCGATTATCCTCCGGGGGAAACAATTTTTCAATATTGGGTATTAGTTTCTGGATATCGACATCCAGCGGCGATTCCGCAGTCCGCTGCTGGATAGAATCCGACAAGCGTTTTTCATATTCCCAGTAACGGTGGAGATATAGCCGGTGATGATCGTCCAAAACCAGGGGGTAATCCTCACCGGGTAGGCCCACAACCCGGCTGGCCATCAGTTTTTCTCGCCAGATCTCCAACGGGGGGCAGACCAGCCGTCGGGAACCATCCCGGTTTTCAAATAAAACAGTTCCAGCGATTCCACCGAGATCCAGGCAGATATTCCCGTTTCCGGTGGCCCGGCTCACCAGTGCAGCAGCAAGAAACGTATCCGGCTCCTG
>JAOZSC010000230.1 GCA_029939875.1 Desulfobacterales bacterium | reverse complement strand
CTGATCGATCAGCTTGTCCATGGAGATTTTTCGAGATGATGGCATAGGTGAAGAGCCCTGGTAAGGAATTGGGCGTTAGCCTGGTTTCCATCCGTAAATGGCTTTTTTCCCGCTGGGCTGCGTTCTGCGCTGGAAATACGCATAGCGCCCGGCGCATAGGGCATAGCAAACGAAAACAAGGATAAAGAAAACCATTTCAGGAGTCAAGCCATGAAAACAGGGTGAGCCCAATTTCTCTCTGACAATGATCTATTAGGGTTTGACAATTCCCGGCGAAAATAGATAAAAATAGGTTTGCGCCGGTTAAACAATGCTTTTTGAAGAGGCCAGACGGCGATTACAACACAGCTCCGTTCATGGACCCGTTGGGCGTCTATATTATGAAATTTAAAGCGGTTATATTCGATCTGGACGGCACCCTGCTCAATTCGCTGGAGGATCTTGCAGACGCTACCAACAGTGTCCTGCGCAGATTTGGATACCCGGAACACAACCTGGAGGCTTATAAGTTTTTCGTGGGAAGCGGCATTGAGATGCTGGTCAAACGTGCGTTGCCTCGGCAGCATCGGCAGGATGAGCACCTGCAGCATTGCGTCCGGCTCATGAAAGCCGAATATTCCCGGTGCTGGACCAACAAAACGCAGCTTTATGCGGGAGTTGCCAAATTGCTCGACGGGCTTGAATCGGTTGGCTTAGCACGGAACATTCTTTCCAACAAGGCCGATGACGCCACCCGGCAGATTGTTGCGACACTTCTGGGGCGGTGGAATTTTTGTGTGATCGCGGGCGCCCGCAAGGGGGTGCCGAGAAAGCCGGATCCCACCGCGGCCCTGGCCATCGCCGCTAAAGTTGGGATTGAGCCCCGGAAGTTTGTTTTCATAGGAGATACCGCCATCGACATGCAGACCGCCCGCGCGTGCGGCATGTACGGGATCGGTGTGCTCTGGGGCTTCCGTCCGGCGAAGGAGCTGATCGCCGGTGGTGCCCGCATGCTGCTTTCCAATCCAACCGATCTTTTGCCCTGGGTTTTCAAATAAACCGTATATCGGTCGGATTTGAAAAAGCTTAAGCCTGGAAGGGGCAAGGCGCCGTGAGGGAAATGCCTCTTTTTTGTTTGACACTGCAAGCAGAATGGTTGATAATAGTCTGTTGCTGAACCACCGCTTGCCTGAGTGCTGGTTTTCAGGAGGCAATTTTTATGCACCCGGGTTATGGCGGTAATAAAAGAGGGCAAAGACCGGAAAATAGTGAACGAACAACTGGAGGCCGATCTCACAGCGCTAAATTATATCATAATTTCACATAACAGCGACTCCCTGTTTTACAGCGCCTGGAATGGGAAACCGTTTTTGTTCAATGCCAACTAAAAGGAGGCTTGAATGACGCTTTATGATAATAAAAGGGAGTATGAACGGCACGATCTCTATACCCCTATTGTATATGCCTATCAGGATTCCGACCAATTTTTTAGCGCCAGAATGTGCAATTATTGCAAAGCGGGCATGAGCTTTGAGTCCGTCAGCGCCATCGAACCCGGAGCAGACATTTACATTATGCTGGAAAGCTTTTTGCCGGAGGCTGGTGACGCTGATTTTTATGACGGGTACCTGGCCGAAGTGCGATGGTGCCGGAAATTCCCAAAGCAAAATGAAGAACGCTATAAGGTCGGGGTAAAATATTATCAAACGATTATTCAATAGGACATTGGTCGCCCCCCGCACGCGCCTTTCAACTTTTTTCTCGGCAGGGGCCCGCTGGTGTTATCACCCATTTTTCCACGTCGGTGCGTTGTTTTATTTAAAATATTATGAATGTGCTGCTAAAAAAAAGCCTGTTTTATACTTTTAAGCTGCCGGGAATGTATCTATTGATTATGCTCGGGTTTTTATTTGATTTTATTATCCATCTTCCGTTTCGGGTTATGCTGGCAGCTAACAGGACCCCCTGTAAGCAAGACCTGAAAAATCCGCAATAGGGTTTTACCTATCGCCGAATGAACCACAAAACCACTGGCAGGCTCAGGGCCGCGAGGATGATCAGACCCGGCGCCGTTAGATAGGCCTTGTACCATGGCTGCCGGTTTATCTTCGTTTTGCGGACTTCTGCTAAAAACCAGTTGCCGGTCAGCACCGCAGCGATGAGAACCACGGCAAATTTGATCAGTGTTAACATGCAGCCCACACTTTCCACCCCGGCTATGCCGGGGTGTGATTTTTATGGACAATAGAATTAGCCGTTGAAATTTTTGATAATTGTTGTATAGTAGCAGCATTTAGACAGAAGCGGTAACGGCGGGTACCCCGAGCATCGCTGTGTGAATCTGGGGTCTCCCGCCAGCGCTGAATACGTTGCAATTCGGAAAGTTGATGTCCCATTGTCTCTGGTACTGGTACGCCTGGCAGGATTCGAACCTGCGGCCTACGGATTAGAAGTCCGTTGCTCTATCCAGCTGAGCTACAGGCGCACACAACTCGATTGCATAGCAGATGTTTTTAGAGCTTTTCTAGCATATCTCGAAGCGTGTGTCCATACAAAATTAGACGGGATGCTGCAACTGCGGGTTGCCGGCACGGCTGCAGGAGCGGGCCGATACCGGTGATGCCGGTTTGATTGTTGTTGCTAAATTGAGCTGTTGTTATGAAGAAAAAAATCGCCAAGAAAAAAAGAGTTAAAAAGAGAGCGTCTGCAGAAAATACAGCGGCCAGCAATAAAAAGAAAAAGGCTTTTTCCGCTGAGACTTCGGAAAAGGCACTGGTCAAGTTTGATCCGCTCCAGCGCTACTTGTCAGAGATAAGCAACTATAAACTACTGACCCGGGAACAGGAAAGAGAACTTGGCACCCTGGTTCAGGAATACGGTGACAAGGAAGCCGCCTATAAGCTGGTGACCTCCAACCTGCGGCTGGTGGTAAAAATCGCGCTTGAATTTCAGCGGGTATGGATGCAGAATTTGCTGGACCTTATCCAGGAAGGCAATATCGGGCTGATGCAGGCGGTGAAAAAATTTGATCCGTATAAAAATGTTAAGTTTTCGTACTATGCTTCTTTCTGGATCAAGGCCTATATTTTAAAATTTATCATGGACAACTGGCGACTGGTTAAAATTGGAACGACCCAGGGCCAGCGCAAGTTGTTTTTCAAGCTTAAAAAGGAAAAACAGAAATTAATTGATCAGGGTTTTGATCCCAAACCCAAATTGCTTTCAGAAAGACTGGGCGTTTCCGAGAGGGAAATTGTGGATATGGACCAGCGCCTGGACGGCTGGGACGTGTCGCTGGATGCCCCACTGAAAGAAGATTCAGATACCGAGCGCATCGAATTTTTAAGCACGAACACCGAGTCCATAGAAGATAAGGTTTCCAAAAAGGAAATTGACGTCTTACTGCACAATAAAATTGAAGAGTTTAGAAAGCAAATGACCCCGCGTGAAATCGAAATATTTGACCTGCGGATTTTTTCCGACAATCCCGTCACGCTCCAGGAAATTGGTGACCGCTACGGGATTTCAAGGGAGCGGGTTCGGCAGGTGGAAAAAAACATCATAAAAAAAATGAGAGAGTTCTTTAAAAAGGAAATACCTGATTTTGCCTCCTACACCGAAAGTGGGAGCAGCGACTGAGTCCGGGTGTTATTCTGCCCGCCGAAACCGGGATTCAGTTTTTCCATCCCAATCGGGTTTCATCTCCGCATAAAAGAATCTGGACACCAATCAATGAAACATTTTTGTTATTCGCGCATAATGTTGTTACCGGTAATTTTCATCGTCTTTGGGTGTGCCGTGGAAACAAGCCGGCGTCCTCCGGAGCCGGCGATCTCCAAGGTCATTTCAGGCCCTGGAAACCAGTATTACTACTTTACGGCCGCCGAAATACAGCGGGTAAAAGGAAATCTGGACAAGGCCATCGTTTTGCTGCGCCGGGCCGTAGAGCTTGATCCTGACAGCCTGTATCTGCAGCGCGAGTTGGCCACAGTTTACCTGCAGAACAAGGAAAATCAGCGTGCCCTCGAGGTGTTGGAAAATCTGCTGGCGAAAAATCCCAATGATGTAAAGTCCCTTATAATTTACGGCGGCATCCGGCAGGTTCGCAAGGAGAACCAGCAGGCTGTCGCGGCCTACGAAAAAGCGCTCACCCAAGATCCCAAGCAGGAAAAAGTCTATTCTTTGCTGGGGGCGTTGTACCTGCAGGCGGATGATTTTAAGCGGGCCAGGGAAGTTTTTAACCGCCAGGTGGAAGTTTTTCCCTCATCGTATACGGGGCATATTTTTCTCGGCAGAATCAATATCCATCAGGGCCGAGACAAAGAAGCTGAAATCGAATTCAATAGGGCTCTCGAATTGGTTCCTGATCGGCTGGAGCCCAGGTTCCAACTGGTTGATTTATACAAGACCCAGGGCAGAACCGGGGATGTCATCCGGATGTATGAGGATATCTTACATAAATATCCCAGTAATATACGGGCGGCCATGGAACTAGGCTTTTATTACCATCAGCAGGAGCGTAACCAGCAAGCCGCTCATATCCTGACCCGCTTAGGGCAACGAAGCGTCAGTGAATTTGAGGTTGTCGTCACCGCTATACAGCTTTATCTGGATCAAAAAAAACTCAAGGATGCTCTGGTCGTTATCAACGGGATGCTGGAGGGAGCACCGGACAATCCCGATATCAACCACTTGGCCGGTATCGCCTACTACGGCCTCAAGGACAATGCCAAGGCCGTGGCCCATTTTGAACAGGTGACCGCGCAGTCCCGTTTTTTCCAAGATGCCGTGGTGCACGTGGCTTACATCTATCAGGATGAGAAAAAAAACGATCAGGGCATCAAATACCTGCAATCGGCCGTGGAGAAAGATCCGGATAACTCTGATTTCAAGTATTACCTGGGAACTTTTTACGAGGAAATCGAAGATTACGAAAATGCCGAACGCTACATTCAGGAAGCCATTTCCCTGGAACCTGACAATTCCCGGTATTATTTTCGTTTGGGGGTTATTTACGACAAACAGAATAAAAAGGGTGCCTCCATGGCGGCCATGCGCAAGGTGATTGAGCTGGACCCCAAACATGCCAACGCCTTGAATTAT
>JAOZSC010000229.1 GCA_029939875.1 Desulfobacterales bacterium | reverse complement strand
ATTTTACTGATCCCATCGCCCTGACGATCGGCCTGTTTTGCAACTGGGCCTTGGATACACGGCAACTGGCGGCGTTGCTGGCCGATAAGCTGGACGTATCCGGTATCCACGGCATGGATATCCCCCCGCCGCCCGCCAATATCATGGTCGTTGAGACCGAAGACCGGCGTTTGGAAATACCGCTTGCGGAAGTAAAACCGCTTATTCCTCAAACCTGCTTTATCTGTCTGGATATGACTTCGGAATGGTCAGATATTTCCGTGGGAATGTACGAAGATCGGCCGGGGTGGAATACCCTGATTATTCGCTCCGAAAAAGGCGCTACGCTTGTTCAACAGGCCATCGTCGAGGGGTTTCTGGAAACCGGGGAAATGCCGCGTGAAAACATAAACCACCTCGCGAAGGCGGCCGGGGAAAAGAAGGAGCGCTCGCTGCGAACCCTGATCAGGCGGGAGCTTATCAACAACAAAGAAGGAAAACGGTCTGCTGTGAGGATAGCGCCCGAGGTCGTGAAAAAAATATTAGGATAGATAGTGGAGAAATTTTGACGTATTTACTGGAGAATCAAAGAGGCCCCTGATGTTTGTTGATGGTAAATGGGGCCATCGCCCGCGGAGCACTTGAAGTCGGTGTCCGCGTGGCGACCTGATGGCGCGCATACGCATTTCACGGCAATGGCTGTTGTTTACCTCAACGTTGTATAAACAACATGGCAAACAACATCTAATGGTCTGGTATTATTTCCGATATCGCAATGAGCGCCCCATTTTGAGGACTTCAGATCTTATGTTGTCAAGGGATTGCGGTAAATGACTACAGCTTCACCCTTGACGCCTCGGCTCTGAAGCCCTCCGACTTTTGCAACATTAAGGTTTATGAACGATGGTTGTAAATACAGCAATTTTGCTAACATAGAAAAAGGAGGATTTTATGAGGACAGCATTTAAAACTTGGAGCGTATGCCTGTTGTTGCTGGCGGCGGTGATGCTGGTCATCGGGCCGGTCGCTGTCAATGCCGAAACTCCCAAACGGGGCGGAGACCTGGTTGCCGGATATGGCCAGTTTCCGCGGCATTTCAACCACGCCATCCAATCCGGGGCGGCCACGGCGACGCCGGGCACACAGATATTTGCCTCCCTGGTGGAGATCAATCAGAAGTGGCAGCCGGTGCCGTATCTGGCTAAAAGCTGGGAAGTGTCCGCTGACAAGTTGACCTACACCTTTCACCTGGTGAAAAACGCCACCTTCCACGATGGAACTCCGGTGACCTCCGAGGATGTGGCCTTTTCGTTTGAGATCGTCAAGAAAAACCATTCCTTCGGACCCTCCATGCTGGGCCCGGTGGACCGCGTGGAAACCCCCGATAAATACACCGTCGTGTTCAAGCTCAGCAAACCGCACCCGGCACTGTTTTTGGTGCTGTCTCCGCCGCTGCTGCCCATTTTGCCAAAACACATTTACAATGAAGAAGAGAACGGGCCGATCCGGAAAAATCCGGCCAATATCAAGCCCGTGGGCTCGGGGCCGTTTAAACTGGTGGAATTCAAACCGGGCGATTATTTTGTCCTGGAGCGCTACGATAAATTTTTTCGTCCGGGGCGACCCTATCTCGACCGGATGATCGGCCGCAAAATCAAGGATCCCAGTGCAAATTTTATTGCCCTGAAAAAGGGGGATTTTCACATGGCCCTGTTTAATTCCGGCCTGCGGCTGAAACAGGTCGAAGCGCTCAAGAAAATGAAGCACCTGGTGGTTACATCGCGGGGCTATGAAGGCATCGCGGCGATCTATTTTCTCGAGTTTAATCTGCGCAAGGACAAATTTAAAGACGTCCGGGTCCGACAGGCCATCGCCCATGCCATTGACAAAAATTTCATCACCCAGAAGCTGCATTACGGCTATTCGAAACCGGCCACCGGCCCCATCCACAGCTCGTTTCCGTGGTACACGGATAATGTCACCCTATACGATTATAATCTGAAAAAGGCCAACCAGCTGCTGGATGACGCCGGTTATCCGCGCAAGGCCAACGGGATCCGTTTTTCCGCTACCATCGATTGGTACCCGGGAGAACCGGACAGCATGGACACCATTGCCCAGTACCTGAAACCCCAGCTGAAAAAAGTCGGCATTGATGTCCAGCTGCGGCCGCCGGCGGATTTCTTGTCCTGGTACAAACGCATTGCCGGCTGGCAGCATGACATGACCATGAGCAATATTTACAGCTGGGGCGACCCGATGATCGGCGTACACCGGCTGTACCTCTGTAACAACCAGAAGCATGTGGTCTGGACAAATACGTCGGGTTACTGCAATCCCGAGCTGGATGCGGTTATGGCCAAGGCGGCCGTCGAAACGGACGGTGCCAAACGCAAGGCCCTTTACGTTGAGATGCAGCAGCTCCTGACCGCGGATGTCCCGCTGATCTGGACCCACGAAGCACCGTATCAGAGCATTTACAACAAGGATCTGCGCAATGTGATCACCAGCATCTGGGGTTCCATGACGCCTTTCGACAAAGTATACTGGAAAGACGGGCATGCGCCCAAATAGGAATTGAACACAAGGCCGGCGGGTGGATTTTGCCATCGCCCGCCGGTGCCCCCCTAAAATTCGAATTGTTACAGCCGGCGGTCGAGAGGTAAACAAGTGTGAAATTTTTATTTACCTTTTTGCGAAAGATTCTTTATTCCGCCATTCTTTTGCTGGCCGTCATTATCCTCAATTTCATGTTGCTGCACCTGGCCCCCGGCGATCCGGTGGACACCCTTGTCGGTGAGATGGGCGGTGCCACACCGGAACTGATCGCCCAGTTGCGGGTCGATTACGGGCTGGATAAAAGCCTGCCCGAACAGCTGCTGACCTATGTTGTGCGGATGGCCAAAGGCGATCTGGGCCAATCGTTTAATTACGATCAACCGGTGGTCTCCCTGATCATGGACCGGCTGCCGGCCACCCTTTTGCTGGTCATCACTGCCCTGGTGCTGGCCATTTTTTTTGGCACCCTGCTGGGAATTATCGCCGCCCAGAAACCCAAAAGCCTGTTCAGCGGCCTGGTGACGGTTGTTTCGCTGGCCGGTTATGCCGCCCCTGTTTTCTGGACGGGGATCATGATGCTGATTCTGTTTTCTTACTGGGTTCCCATGTTTCCGGCTTGTGGTATGCGGGAGGTGGGCTCCGGGGCCCATGGTTTGATCTACATGGCCGATGTGCTCAAACACCTGGTGCTGCCGGCGGTCAGCCTGGCCAGTATTTACCTGGCAATTTACAGCCGCATGGCCCGGGCCAGCATGATGGATGTGCTCGGTTCGGACTACATTCGCACGGCGCGCAGCAAGGGGTTGAGCGAAAGGGTGGTGGTGTACCAGCACGCATTGAAAAATGCCATACTGCCGGTGGTGACCATGGCAGGGCTGCAGTTCAGTCAACTGATTGCCGGGGCCATTGTGGTGGAAACGGTATTCAGCTGGCCCGGCATGGGGCAGCTTGCCTTTGATGCGATTTTAAGACGTGATCATCCGCTTTTGCTGGGGATTTTATTTTTTTCAACCCTGATCGTGGTCGGTGTGAATATTTTTACGGACCTGTCATACCGCCTGCTCGACCCGCGCATAAGGTAGATAAATCCCATGGAAGCAACCGATTCAGCGACAGATGCCATGGCACCCGCGAGCCGTTTTTTTGAGGCCGGGTTTATGTTCGCCGCCAACAAGGCCGCATTGTTAGGGCTGGTGCTGGGGGTGTTGATCGCTCTGCTGACCATCTTCGGCCCGCTGATCTATCCCACCGATCCCTTTGAAATGGTCGGCGCTCCCATGAGCCCGCCCGGTGAGGATCTGCTGCTGGGCACTGATTACCTGGGCCGCGATATTCTGGCGGGAATCGTACACGGGGCCCGCACCACGGTGCTGGTGGGTTTTTCAGCTACCTCATTTACGGTGGTCATTGGTATTATCATCGGGGTACTGGCCGGGTTTTACGGGGGCTGGGTGGAGAATTTGCTGATGCGGGTGACCGAATTTTTCCAGGTCCTGCCCGGCCTGCTGCTGGCCATGGTGCTGGTGGCGCTTTTTTCTCCCAGTCTGCCCACCATTATTTTTGCCATCGGGGTGGTCAGTTGGCCGCCGGTGGCACGATTGACCCGTGCTGAATTTTTAAAAATCAAACAGCGCGAGTTCGTCCTGGCCGAACGGGCCATCGGCGCCGGCAACTGGAGCATCATGTGGAAGATCATTCTTCCAAACTCCCTGCCGCCGCTCATCGTGGCCGCCACCCTGGGGGTCGGGGTGGCTATTTTATTCGAAGCTGCCCTCAGTTTTCTCGGTCTGGGGGACCCAAACACCTATAGCTGGGGATACATGATCGGAGCTTCCCGGGATTTTATCTGGGAGACATGGTGGGCGGTCACCTTTCCGGGGGTCGCTATTTTCCTGACCGTATTGAGCATCAGTTTGATTGGCGACGGATTAAACGACGCATTTAATCCAAAACTGCGGTTATTATAAATTATGAACAACGGGCAGCCAATTTTGCAGATTGAAAGATTGTGTGTTGATTTTGCCACCCGCAGGGGAAATATCCGGGTACTCAACCAGATCGATCTGCATCTTAACGCTGGAGAAGCGCTGGGAATTGTCGGGGAAAGCGGTTGCGGCAAGAGCATGACCGCACTGGCCGTTATGAGACTGATTGCCTCCCCTCCGGGTCGCATCGCTTCCGGTCGAATATTGCTGCGGGGTCAGAACCTGGTCGAGCTGAGTGAAAAGCAGATGCGTGATGTCCGGGGCAATGAAATTTCAATGATTTTTCAGGAACCGATGACAGCGCTTAATCCGGTATTCAAAGTCGGCACCCAGATTGCCGAAAATATCCAGCGCCACCAGGGCGTGTCAAAATCTGCCGCTATGCAGCAGGCCCTGGAGATGATGCGTGCGGTGCGGATTCCGGCGGCCAAACGCCGGATACGGCAGTACCCCCATGAACTGTCCGGCGGCATGCGCCAGCGGGTGATGATTGCCATGGCCCTGTCCTGTGAGCCGAGCATTTTGATCGCCGATGAACCCACCACCGCCCTGGATGTCACCG
>JAOZSC010000228.1 GCA_029939875.1 Desulfobacterales bacterium | reverse complement strand
TGCGCCTTTTTTGTCAGTTTTTTGAACCCTTGACAGCTTCCAAAAATTTGCATTTATAATTTTTTCTGCCACTTGTGAACCATCAAACTGACAAATTTTTGACACAAAAACTGACAAATTTTGTCAAAACCATAGAGTGATCGTTTGCTGCTTTTATCTTAACTGCTTGAAAAATAACAGTAAACATAAAAAATATGAAATTGGCATGATAGTTGTATGGGTATATGGCTACGTTGATAAGCATGCGGTCCGATAAAGGGCAAAACAGGCCACATTATTTTGAAATTATTAAAAAACATGCTGCCCTACTGAAATAGCAACCAGATCAAATGAGGTGCTAAGATGGAAGCTAGATTGAGTGAGACCCATAGTTTTGATTTTGACATCGGTTATCTCGTAAAAAGTCCATGCAGAGATTGTACCAGTCGGGAAAATCTGCCCAATTGCACCAACGATTGTGAAATATTGGATCAAATCCAGACTGTTCTGGCGGATTCAATCCCCAGTGAAGCCAGTATATCACCGGTGGAGACCTTTGATGTCCCCGCCGAGATACTGGAACAAATTTAATACAGTCCATCGGTTCGCAAGTACCCGCCACAGTTGCAGAACCGATGGATTTGTTTTGCACATTCATCCCTGTTATCCACGGTTGAAAACACGTTTTTCAACCTGATAGACACCCCGCCCCGGCCGCTGGCTTGACTTTACAGCCGGCTTCTTCTATCCTGTTTCAAACAGGCCAGAATGCATGTTGCGGACGTTGACCGCACACCCCTTTACGCAATTTTCGAGGATGGATCATGGATAGGCGCCTCCCTGAAATTCCCGTTCTGCTAATTATCGACATGGTGAAAGACAATTTCGATGACCGTCTGAAACTGCCCCTCACGCCGCTGGCCAGAAAGATCATCGCTCCCTTGAATCATTTAAGCGGCATATTCAGAAAACAGGGCTGGCCGGTGGTGTTTGCAACCGATGCCTTTCACCGTGAGGACTTTATCTTTAAAGGCCGTATGCATCCCCACTCCCTGGCTGGTTCCGAGGGCGCTGAGGTGATCGATGAGTTGGAGCGGAAGGATGAAGACCTGTGGCTTCCGAAGCCCAGGTTTTCAGCTTTTTTTCAAACCAGTCTTGAACAGCGGCTGCGCGAAAAAGGGGTTACCTTGTGTGCGGTGGGCGGGATTGCAACTCATTTTTGTGTTTTGACCACAGTTATGGACGCCATCTGCCATGATTTTAAAGCGGTACTGCTCGAAGACTGCACGACGGCTTTCCCCGAGCAGGTGCATGAGCAAACCCTGGACAGTTACCGGCGCAATCCGCTGTATCCCCTACTGAAAGTAGCCTCCTCAGCCGAACTTGAAGCGGAACTGATGGAATGACGAATGATTTTGGAATGACGAATGTCGATTGACGAATGAATAATTAAGGAGTGCTATCCTTTTTATAATTTGGCGGCGCGTAGCGATTTCCATCAGTCGTCATATTCCCCTTACTAATTATTATTATTCATCCTTTCATCCCAGTCAAATTCCCGAGCGGTGACGATGTGCTCCATGCGCTGAAGGCGACGTTCCAGACTGCGGTAGCGCCGTTTCAGGCGCAGGGCCGCCAGATGTCTTGAACTGGCGTAGCTGTCGTAAAACTCCTGCTCATCCTCGGTGGCAAGCGGTATCACCGGGGCGGGTTTCATCAGCAGGGCGGCGATCAGATACAGGCCGACGGCCGGCCAGAATCCCGTGAAGATAAATAAAATAATGGCGATCGCACGGGCCCAGAAAACCGAAAAATCAAAATGCTTCGCCAGTCCCCGGCACACGCCAAAAATGACCCCCCGGCGTGAGCGATAGATGCCCGGGCGCGACAGTCTGTCATGGTGTCTCATTTTTAGAGTCCTTTATTTCCCGATCCAGCAAAATGGTTTCCAGTGCCTCTACCCGCGCTTCCATGCGGGAAAGGCCCTGGTAAATTTCCTGGATTATTCGAGAGTCTTCAGCCTGATCTTTGCGGGAAGCCCCGCCTTTTAAAATCCGGATGGACAGCACGATGGTCCCTCCGATAATGGTGGGTATCAGCACCAAACTTCCGAAAATAATGGCGACGATCAAGGTTTGGTTCATTTTTGTCTCTTTCACTGCTTCCCGGTGGAGCTGCCTTTTTGGGGGACCGCCGGCGATTTGAGTGCCTGCAGCTCATCTTCGATTTCATCATCCACGCAAAGCCGTTCCAGTTCCTTTTCCAGCGTGCTTGTTTTGCCATAGTTGACCAACTCGGCATCTGCTTCCATTCGCTCGATGCGATTTTCAAGTTCATCAAATTTCATAATGGCCTCAGAACTATCCGCACGGCGGATTTCGCGCTGGGCCTGGATTTTGTTGTGAGCGTGGATGTGGCGCTGAACCAGCATGCGCTGCTTGTCGCGGGCGGCTCTCAGCTTTTCCTCCAATTGACGGATGTCATCCTGATACTGCTCAACCAGCAGATCGTGCTCGGACAGCTCATTTTCAAGGGACTGCGCCCTCCGGGCAAATTTGCGTTTTTCAACCAGGGCATCCCTTGCCAGGTCATCGCGACCCCGGTCCACGGCAAGCCGGGCTTTTTCTTCCCAGTAGTGGGCCCGCTCGTCAAGCCTGTCCAACTGGCGCCTGGTTTTTTTGCCGGCAGCCATCACCCCGGCGCAGGCCGACTTTATTTCAACCAGGGTGTCTTCCATTTCCCGGATCATCAGCTTGATCAGTTTTTCCGGATCTTCAGCCCGGTCCAGCATGGCATTGATATTCGAACTGATGATATCTCGGAATCTTGTAAAAATACCCATGGTGTTACCTCCTGTTTCAGCAAAGATTTAATATTAACAAGAGCATGAACTGTGCCAGGTGGCTGATAATTTTTAACCGCCTGAAAAAATACAATTTTATGTTTGACACCTTAAATGGCGATGTGGTATAAAATACAAATATTAGGTAATATTAACTAAATAATGGTAATTAAATAAAATTGTCAGTCAACCCAGTCAACCAAAGCCCCTGAACCCTTCTTTTCCCTATGACCCCGAGACACTATACCCGGACAACTCCCCGACGTACCGACGAAGCCCTGGGCCAATCCGAAATATTTTTAGAGTTCCAGGAGCGCCTGTCCCGGGTGGCACCCGTGAACCGTCCGGTGCTTTTGCTGGGAGAACGCGGTACGGGCAAAGAACTGGCGGCGCAGCGTCTTCATTATCTTTCAAACAGATGGCAGGGCCCCCTTATAACTCTCAATTGCGCGGCGCTGTCATCCTCGCTGATCGAATCTGAATTGTTCGGATACGAAAAAGGTGCTTTTACCGGGGCCGTGCAGCGTCGGGCAGGCCGTTTTGAAACGGCCGACGGCGGTACCCTGCTGCTGGATGAAATCGGCAATATTCCCTTGCAGGTGCAGGAAAAAATCCTGCGGGTGGTTGAATACAACACCTTCGAACCGGTGGGAAGCTCTGAGAGCATCGAGGTCGACGTGCGCATCATCGCGGCCACTAACGCCGACTTGAAAGCGCTGGCGAACAAAAATATGTTCAAGCAGGACCTGCTGGACCGGCTTTCCTTCGAAGTCCTGGTGGTGCCGCCGCTGAGGCAACGTCGGGAAGATATCCTGTTGCTGGCCAATTCTTTTGCCGTCTGCATGGCCGTTGAACTGGGCCGGGAGCAAATCCCGCAATTTACGAACGGGGCCATGCGGGTACTGGAGAGCTACAGCTGGCCCGGCAATATCCGGGAGCTGAAAAACACGGTGGAGCGCGCGGTGTATCGCTCCGATTCACTGAAGATTGCTGAAATTGTGCTTGACCCTTTTCGGTTGCCCGATGAACCGGCCACGGCCGGACCGGCCGCCGCCCAATCAGATGCCCGACAGCGATCGCCGTCAACCAATGGCCTGGCGGGAAAACCGTTAAAGGAAGCCGTGTGGGAATTGAAGGTGCGCATGCTTGAAAACGCGCTGGCCAAAGCGAAGTTCAACCAGAAAAAAGCCGCCCGGAATCTGGGGCTGACCTACCACCAGTTTCGGGGATTGTACCGGCAGTATCAAATGATCAGCGCTCAGCGTGATGAGACCCACTAAATTATGCGGCCCAGCACCGCACTGTGGTAAATGGCGTCTTTGGCGCTGCGGGGTTCAAGGCAGTCGCCGACCTGGTGAATTTCGTAGCCCAGAGGTTTTATTTTTTCATATAGCCGGTTGTCCGGCCGGGTGCCGACGGCCATGATCACTTTATGTGCTTCAATAAATTGCCCCTGATTTTTCTGGTCGGTAACCACCACCCCGGTGTCTTCTATTTTCAGCAGCCGGGTGTCGCTCCTCAGAATGACGTGATTTTTTTTGAGCCGTTCGATGACGACTTTTTTTGTCACGGCCTCCATGCCCTGGCCGACCTTGGGCAGCATTTCGACAACCGTCACCGAGCAGCCGAATTCGGCCAGGTGCAGCGCTACTTCCAGGCCGGTGGGCCCGCCGCCGATGATGACGACTTTTTTATAGGACGGCACCTCGGTGGTTAACACATCTTCGTAGGTCAACACGATGTCCCTGTCGATGCCGTCGACGGGCGGAAGGACGGGCAGGGAGCCTGTTGCCAGAACGATGACATCCGGGTTGACGGCCAGGATATCTTCAGCCGTAACCTCGTGATTCAGATGACACTTCACCCCGAAGATTTCCGCCTGTTTTTTTTGAAATCGAATTAAAGTGCGCAGTTCGGCCTTATGGCCCGGCGTGCTGCCGGGAACCAGCTGCCCGCCGAGTTGATTGCGCTTTTCAAACACCTGTACATGATGGCCGCGTTTGGCGGCCACCCAGGCCGTGTTCAGACCACCCGGGCCGCCGCCGACGACCATGACATTCTTGGGGTGCAGGGTGGGGATAAAGGCCATGTCCTTTTCGCGGCCCAGCATGGGGTTGACCAGGCATTCGATGCGGCCTTTTTTGAATATGGACTGCATGCAGGTGTTGCAGGCAATACAGGTACGAATTTCATCGACCCGCCCCTGACGAGCCTTGTTGGGCAGTTCCGGGTCTGCCAGCAGTCCCCGGCCGATACAGACCAGGTCCGCCA
>JAOZSC010000227.1 GCA_029939875.1 Desulfobacterales bacterium | reverse complement strand
ATGAGGCTCTGAAAAAAGAGCTTGAGAACCTGAAAAGGGTCGAACGTCCTCAAAATATAAAAGCGATTGAAGAGGCTCGCGCCCACGGTGATCTCAGCGAAAACGCGGAGTTTGCTGCCGCCAAGGAACGGCAGGGGTTTATCGAGGGGCGTATCGGAGAGTTGGGGTTCAAGCTGGGCAACGCCGACATCATCGACCCGGACAAACTGCCCAAAGACCGGGTGGTGTTCGCTTGCCGGGTTTTGCTGGAAAACCTCGATACCGGTGAAGAGGTCACCTATCAATTGGTGGGTCCGGATGAATCCGATATTTCCCAGGGACGTATCTCAATTTCTTCTCCGCTGGGAAAGGCCCTGCTGGGCAAAGAACCCGGCGCCGAACTGACGCTCCAGGTGCCCGGTGGC
Organism: Desulfobacterales bacterium; assembly: GCA_029939875.1. GTDB lineage: Bacteria > Desulfobacterota > Desulfobacteria > Desulfobacterales > JAFDCJ01 > JAFDCJ01. Next base: position 4,727 of record JAOZSC010000227.1, on the reverse strand, counting down.
AAAAGGGTATATGAACTGGTGGAGATTTTGTAAAATGTGGTTATCTGCAAAGTTCCAGTTGTATTGGTTGTGGGAGCGGCTTTTATGGTAACTTGGCTTTCCGGATAAGCGCCTTGAAAAATAACCCTGAACCTATAAACCCTAAAAAAAGTAACTACGGTCAGTGAACAAGAGCTGAACCCGTGAGTGGATAAATATTCTTTCTTCAAAGCATGGAGGTTTTTCTGTGGCCCGGATTACGATTGAAGATTGTTTAAAAAAAGTGCCGAACCGATTTTTTCTCGTCAACATGGTGAGCAAACGGGTGCGTCAGATCCGAGAAGGATCCGACTATCTTGTCAGTTCACCAAAAAATGAAGACATCGTGGTTTCCCTGCGGGAAATTGCCGCTGGAAAAATTGTCGCCAAAACCGAAAGCCCCCAGGAAGAATGAACGCCGGTTGCCGATTAAGCGACATTCATATAAAGCGTTGAACAGGGCCATGGGAAAGGCCCTGCATCACTATGAGATGATCACCGACGGTGATCGTATCGTGGTGGGTGTTTCCGGCGGTGCGGACAGTCTCAGCCTGATGTGGATGCTGGCCGAGCGACGCGCGCGAATTCCCATTGACTACGAACTGTTCGCTGTTTACATCGATCCCGGTTTCGAAGGCGGTTTTGCACGACAGCTTGAATCCTATTGCGAAATCCTGGGCTTTTCTTTGCGGGTGGAATTTACCGATTACGGTCTGCTGGGGCACAGCCCTGAGAACCGGGAAAACCCGTGTTTTTTGTGTTCCAGGCTGCGTCGCAAGCGGCTTTTCGAAATTGCCGATGAACTGGGCTGCCGCAAACTGGCCCTGGGTCACAACCGGGACGATCTGATTGAAACGCTTTTTTTAAATATCTGCTATGCGGGGGAGATTAGTACCATGCTGCCGATGCAGGATTTTTTTCAGCAGCGGTTTTTTTTAATTCGCCCTCTGGTGTTTGCCGATGAGAGCTTGATCCGGCGGTTTGCCGCCGACCAGGGCTTTCCCGAGTTCGAAAATCCCTGCCCAACTTCAAAGACATCCAAGCGTCGGGAAATCAAGCAGTTACTAAACCAGTTGTACCGCAGCAATAAAAAAATTAAGGGCAATATTTTTCGGGCCATGAGCCACGTGCGGCCCGAATACATGCTAAAACCATGAAAGACATCCAAAGCCAGCCGGATTACCGCAATATCCCCATTGACAAGGTGGGCATCAAAAATCTTCGTTATCCCGTCACCGTGCGTGATCGCAGAGACGGGTTTCAGCAAACCGTCGCTACCATCAACATGTACGTGGATTTGCCCCACAATAACAAGGGCACTCACATGAGCCGGTTCGTTGAGCTGCTTCATCTGTTGCGCCCCGAAGTTTCGCTGAAAAATTTTTCAAAGCTTCTTGAACAAATGAAACAGCATCTGCATGCCGCCTCGGCACACCTGGAGATGACTTTTGCCTATTTTATCGAAAAAAAAGCACCGGTAAGTTTGTCGCCGGGAATGATGGATTATACCTGCCGGATCATCGGAACCAGTGATCCCAAAGGTAAAATCGACCTGGTCTCGGAAGTGATTGTCCCGATTTCGTCAGTCTGCCCCTGTTCCAAGGAAATCAGTGACAACGGTGCTCACAATCAACGTGGGGAAGTCCGCTTGAGCACCCGCTTTAAAAAATTCATCTGGCTGGAGGATATGATCGAACTGGTGGAAGCCTCGGCTTCCTGCGATGTGTTTTCGGTCCTGAAGCGTGTGGATGAAAAATTTGTAACTGAAAAAGCCTTTGACCACCCCATGTTTGTCGAAGATATCGTGCGCGACATCGCCCAGAAATTAAACGCTGATGATAACATCACCTGGTTTTCGCTCAGCGCCGAGAATTTCGAATCCATTCATAATCACAGTGCGTACGCCAGTATCACATCTTGAAAGGTTCAGGGTTCAGGGTTCCAGGTTCAGGGAAAAAAAGCTATGAAGCTGGAAAGCTTTTTAACGGATGCAACCCTGCTGACTGAGAAAATACGCGAACAGCCTGCCGGCATAAATCGAAATGTCGTTGTCCTTTTGGGGAAACAAGCCATCGGATGCGATGGCGCCCCGAATGGACACCGTTAGCGAAGCCAAAATGCATGTTACGCGGGCCAACCGAAATTTTTTAAAAGGGATAGCTGGTTAGGTTATTTTACCTTATTGTTGAGCAGTTCTGCAAACGGATTATTAAAGGGTGTGTTCTTTTTTCTGGTGTTTTGCGGGCGCGCTGGCGGTTTTTTTGTTTTTGCCGGTGGTTTGGGCTTTTTCTCCGACGGGTCGGGAGCTGATTTCATCGACAGCCCAATCCGGTTGCGCTCCAGGTCAACATCCATAACGGTAACGGTCACTTTTTGCTGGACCTTGACCACGTCGGCTGGGTTTTTCACAAAGCGGTCAGCCAACTGGCTGATGTGCACCAATCCGTCCTGGTGAACACCGATATCAACAAAAGCGCCGAACGCGGTTACATTGGTCACAATCCCGGGGACTTTCATGCCGGGTTTCAGGTCCGTGATTTTCTCAATGTCCGCGGCAAAGCTGAAAACTTCGAACTTTTGCCGGGGGTCACGCCCCGGTCGGGCCAGTTCTGCCAGGATATCGTTTAATGTCGGGATTCCAACCTGCTGCGTAACGTATCGTTGAATGTCAATTTTTTCTTTTAACGCCTTGTTTTGCATCAGATCTGTTACGGTAAGCCCCATATCGGCAGCCATGGCAAATACGATGGGATAACTTTCCGGGTGCACCGCGCTGGCATCCAGGGGGTTTTCTCCGTTTTGAATCCGCAAAAATCCGGCGGACTGCTCATAGGCCTTGGGGCCCAGGCGGGGAACCTGCTGCAGTTGCGTCCGGCTGCTAAACGGAGCGTTTTGATCCCGGTAGGCCACAATGTTTTGAGCCAGCCGGGGGCCCAGGCCTGAAACGTATGTCAACAGCTGCACGCTGGCACTGTTGATATCCACGCCAACGGCATTGACGCAGCTGACCACGATATCATCCAGGGATTGCTTAAGTTCGGCTTGATCCACATCATGTTGGTACTGCCCGACGCCAATGGATTTTGCATCGATTTTAACCAGTTCCGAAAGGGGATCCATCAGTCGCCGGGCAATGGAAATGGCCCCCCGGACGGTGAGGTCCAGATCGGGAAATTCTTCGCGTGCGACCGGTGAGGCGGAATATATCGATGCGCCGCTTTCGTTGACCGAAATAATCTGAATGGCGCTTGAAAGGTCGAGTTCATTGATGAAGGCCTCGGTTTCTCTGCCCGCCGTGCCATTGCCCACCGCAATGGCCTCAATGCGAAAACGCTCAACCAGTTCACGGACTTTGCGGCCGGCCTCCGGTCGTTGGCGTTGTGATGTGTGGGGATAGATGGTGTCATGGTGTTCAACGCTTCCCTGGCGGTTCAGGCAGACCAGTTTGCACCCGGTACGGTAGCCGGGATCGATACCCAGGACCCGTCGGGCTCCCAGGGGAGGCGCCAGAAGCAATTCGCGCAAATTGTCGGAAAATACCTTGATGGCCGCGGTATCTGCCCGCTTTTTGGTGGCCAGCCGGATCTCGGTTTCCATCGAGCGCGATAACAGCCGCTTGTAGCTTTGATCGATGGCGAGTTTTACCTGGTCGCAATCCGGCCCGTGGCCTCTGACAAAAAGTTTTTCAAGGATTTTGATGGCCGCCTCTTCCTGCGGGGTCATGGACAGGTTCAGGATATCTTCTTTTTCCCCGCGCCGCATGGCCAGAATACGGTGCGAAGGGGCGCTGACGGCGGCTTCCTGCCAGTCAAAATAATTTCGATACTTGGCACCTTCGGTTTCTTTTCCGGATACAACCCGGCTTTGGATGACGGCACTTGAAAAAAACAGGCGCCGCATTTCGATACGCGCCTGCTGATCTTCATTGATCCATTCGGCCATAATATCCCGGGCACCCGCCAGGGCATCCTCGATGGTTTCAATTTCCTTTTGCGGATCCACATAGTCAGCTGCGATCAGCTGCGGATCAGTTGCGCTCTGTTCGAAAAGCATCTGGGCGAGCGGATCAAGCCCTCGCAAACGGGCGATCATGGCACGGGTTTTACGTTTTGGGCGATAGGGCAGGTACAGGTCTTCGAGCATGGTCAGGGTTTGTGCGGCCAGAACGTTTTGCCTGAGTTCGTCCGTCAAGTGTCCGTGCTCCTGTAACGATTTGAGGATGGACTCCCTGCGCTGGTCCAGCTCTGCCAGTTGCTGCAGCCTGTCGCGAATGGCCGTGATGTTAACTTCATCCAGACTGCCGGTGGCCTCCTTGCGATACCGGGCGATAAACGGAACCGTGGCACCGTTTTCTATCAGGGTCGCCGTTTCTTTTACCCCGGCGGCCTGCAAATCCAGTTCAGCGGATATGGCCGCGATGTGCGCGTTGTTCATATGGTTTTTCCCGTGGGATGATTGTTTTCGGTGAGGGGTTCATATAGGCCCAACGGTTGCCAAAGTCAAGGCAAACTCCCCGCAGCAGGCGCTTTCCTTTCTCCTTTAGCCTTTTTCCTGGCGCGCAGCGCCTCCCTGCACCTCTATTTCATCTATTTTCTTGAAGAATTGTTTATTCTGAGTTATAAATCATATAGGGTGTATAGCGCCGTTGTGAGGAGTTTTGATTTTCGCCTTTCTCGGATTCAACATCCTCAAACATCTATTTGACAAAA
>JAOZSC010000226.1:2569-5136 GCA_029939875.1 Desulfobacterales bacterium | reverse complement strand
AAGTGACGGTCAGCTGGAACCGGCGGGGCAAAAACAGAAGGGTCGTACTGAAAACTATCACGCGGGGGAATGGCTCATGATGCGCAAGCTGGCCGATCGGTTGCAATCAATTCCAGGAACAAATTCCAGCGTTATGGGCGCCGGCGGCTTTACCGTAGCCGAAATTATCATAGCGCTGGGAATCGGCTCCATCCTTTTGTTGGCCATGGTCAGCCTGTTTGCATCCATCAATCGTTGCTATACCACCCAGAACGTGGCCGCGGATGTCCAGCAGGTGACCCGGGTCGGTATCGATATTATCGCTAAACATATCCGCCTGGCCGGGCACAACCCCTTGCAGGTGGCCAACGCCGGCATTGTAACCGCCCAACCTTCTCAACTGCATTTGACTTATGACGACAATGGGGACGGCACCATCGATAGCACGGAAGACATTACCTTTCTGGTGCAAGACAACACCTTAAAGCGGCAAACCCGCAACGGTTCGCAACCGATCCTGGACAATGTGTCCAACCTGTCATTTACCTACTTTAACGCCGCGGATGAAACGGCCACCACCACCAATGCAATTCGAACCGTAGGAATTTCCCTGACTGTTGAGGAACCCGCCGGAAGGGATCAATCGTTGAGCCGGACTTATTCTACCCGGGTTATCGGCCGCAATCTTGGATTTCAGTAGGGGGCAAGGATTCAGCCATGATGAAAACCCAACGCCTTTTGAAAAATGACCGCGGCAGCATGTTGATTCTGATAACCATCATGCTCTTGCTGCTGGTGACCATCATCAGTTTCTCCGCTTCCCGGACCGCCAATACCGAAGTTATAATTGCGGGCAACGAATATCGCTACCAAAAAAATTTTTATCGCGCCGAAGGCGCCGCCATTGATTCCATCGACATACTGGAAGCCAGCACCAACCCCAAGACCGCCGACTTTGTCTGGCTGGGCTTCAATACATCTGAAATCAACGATGCAAATATTTTCACCTATGCCTACTGGGACGGGGACAGGCAAACCGGAAGCACCCGGGGGCAGGCATCTGCACTGGATCCCGGCACTACCAGTTTTCTGGCCGTCCACCGGGGCGTTCTTCCCGGCAGCTCGCTGGACATGAGCAAACCCGCCAAGCACACGTTTTCGATTTACGGGCGCTGTGTGGAAAAGGGAACGACTATCATCAAGGTCGGATACACAAAAGCCTATTGATCGGGTACGTTAATGGGGTTAGCCAAATGATACGATTGAAACTATTCTTCTTGTCCACTGCCAGCCAGCCGGGTTGCTGTCCCTGCCGGTTGCGGTTCATGTTAATCGGGCTTGTTCTGGGGACATTTCTCCTGTTGCAGACCGCCCCGCTGGTGGCCGCCACCTCCATGGATCTGGCCGATGAACCGCTGATGGCTAAAATCAAGCCGGCACCGGCCAATATCATGTTCTTGCTCGATGATTCCGGCAGTATGACCTTTGAAGTTCTGGTGGCGGGATCTAGCGACGGGAACTATCCCAATCCCACTCTAGGGACTTTGACCGACTACAGCTATATCTTTGATTACCTGGGGGACAATGCCATCGACGAACCGAGTCGTTTCATGGGCGAGAAGGGCCGCAAATAAAGGCCATCCCAGTATTTCAAGACCAACGTCATGTACTACAATCCGGCAACCACCTATGAACCCTGGCCCAGTTACGGCAACCACACATTTGCGCCGGCAGACACGCAATCTCCCCTACCTCATCCGGCCAAAACCGATACCACCGCCCTGGACCTGGATGAGACATCCTTTTCCGTCACCCTGGAAGTCAACGGGGTGCCGGACAGCAGTTTGGAGATCAAACACGCGCACTATTTTACAAAATTCGCCAACTCAGACGTCTACCTGGTGGTCATCGACGGTACCGAAAAAAAGATTTTGTATTACAACTGTACACAGTTTGAAGGCTCCGATCTGCTACAAAAAGTAAAAACGGTTCGCTTGGAAACCATCCCGCCGGCAGAGATCCGCAGCGGCCGCAGCTATGACCAGGAACGTCAGAACTTTGCCAACTGGTTTACCTACTATCGCAAACGGGAATATGTGGCCAAAAGCGCTATCGCCCGGGTCATCCAAAGCCTTCGCGGGGTGCGCGTCGGCATCCTGGGAATCAACGGTACAATCATCGTGCCCCTCAAACCCGTGGGCGTTTGGCAAGATGGCGGCTACAATGACGAAAGGGCGGCGTTGCTCGACAAATTGTATGCCTATGATTCCGGGGGCGGCACCCCCCTCAAGGAGGGGCTCAACGATGTTGGACGTTACTACAAGGACAACTCGACAGCGCTCAAACATCACGCAGGCGGTAAGGTGGAGGGGGAAGATACGCCCTATTCCACGGAAATCAACGGTGGCGCCTGCCAGCAGAGCTTTACCATCATCGTGACGGACGGGTATTATACCGTTACCGGCTATCAGCCGGTGGTGAACAACACCGACGGGGATCATAACAGCGATTGGGACGGCGGACTTTATGGGGATAAAATCGCTAATACCCTGGCCGATATTGCCATGTACTACTACGAAAATGATCTG
>JAOZSC010000226.1:0-2559 GCA_029939875.1 Desulfobacterales bacterium | reverse complement strand
TGATGATCGGGTTTACGATGCAGACCTGGTAAACCATAGCCAGCTGGACAAGAACCCGCGCCAGCACATGGTCACCTATGGCGTGGCTTTCGGCGTTAAAGGGACTTTAGACCCGGATGCTTACAACAATGATCCGGCCAGTGAAGATTATCTTCAAGACGCCGATGGGAATTATCCGAACTGGCCGACCACCATTGGCGAGAAGACGCCCGAGACCATCGATGACCTGTACCATGCCACGGTGAACGGACGGGGGGATTTTCTGAGCGCCGGCAATCCCCAGCAGTTGGCGGATGCCCTGGCGCAGCTGATGAACAATATATTGAACCGGCTGGGGTCTTCTTCCTCGGTTTCAATTAATGGGGATGCCCTCTACGGGCAGATTTCTGACCAGGTCCTGGTGTTTCAGGCCAGTTATCAAACCAACGACTGGAGCGGGGATGTCAAGGCCTTCCGCGTGCACACTTTGACGGGCAACGTCCTGGTCGATGATCCAAAATGGTCCGCCACCGACAGTCTTGAAACCGCGCGCTGGAGCGACCGCAATATTCTGACTTTTAACGGGAGCGGGGGTGTTGAATTTGACCTCGCTGAAACGTCGATTCACTGGCAGGCAAAACTGGGCCCTGACTATGAAAATATTATCAACTACGTGAGGGGCAAGAGGGATATCCCCAATTTCAGAGTTCGCAATCAGTTGCTGGGTGATATCGTGCATGCCTCGCCGGTATTTGAAAATGACGTCCTTTACGTGGGGGCCAACGACGGCATGCTGCACGCCTTTGAAATCAACGTTGACGATAATGGAGAAGTTTCCGGCGATGAGATTTTTGCCTATGTCCCCAGCTTCATGTATCCTAACCTGGCGGCCCTGACCGATCCGGTCTATTCCCATAAATACTTCGTGGATCTCACCCCCACCGTGAAAAAAGGGGCCGGCCTGCTGGGCGGTACCGAGGATGCAACCATCCTGGTCGGCGGTCTGGGCAAAGGCGGAAAAGGCTATTTTGCGCTGGATATTACCAAGCCTACAACCATGGGCACCGACCAGGTTCTCTGGGAATTTCCCGAAGCCGGTGCGGATAATGTCGCTGATATGGGCTATTCCTTCTGCAAACCCGTGGTGGTCCGTTCCAATGATGAAAATCATCTCTGGATCGTAATTTTGGGTAACGGCTATGACAGCAAAACCGGGAATGCTGTTCTATTTATCCGCGATCTCAAATACGGCAATAAAATCAAAACGATAAACACCAATGCCGGTCCGGCTAACGGTCTGTCCAGCCCCACCCCGGTGGACGTGGACCTGGATGGCAAGGTCGACTTTGTCTTTGCCGGTGATTTGCAGGGAAACATGTGGAAGTTTGATCTGACCGACGAAGATTCAACCCAGTGGACGGTGGCCTATTCCGATGGCACCGACCCACAGCCCCTGTTCACCGCCCGGGGCCCCGGCGGGACGACCCAGCCCCAGCCCATCACCACCAAACCCGAGGTCATGCTGCATCCGGAACAGCACGGGCTGATGGTCCTGTTCGGCACGGGAAAATTCCTGGGAGACAGTGATTTCACAGACAACAGCCCCCAGACGATTTACGGGATCTGGGACTACGGCGACCGGGCATTGTACCCGGAGGAATGGGGCCGCTACAGCAACGACGATGACACTGAATACCTGGGGTATTTTAAGCGGTCGGATCTGGGTCTTTCCAACCAGGCAGACAGGCCCGTCACTCTGCTGGAGCAGACCAGCCAAATTCGGTCCGTTACGATCCTTGATGGAAACAACAACCCGGTGTTTATCGACATCCGGGTCATGAGTGACAATTTACCGACCTGGATAACCCAAACCGATACGGATTCGACCGGAAGCAACGGTGAGCCTAACCTGCCGGATCTTTCCGCTAACGTAGCCAACCATGCCGGTTGGTTCTGGGACCTGCCGCTGGAAGGCGAAAGGGTAATCAGCGACGTGCTGCTGCGCGACGGTCGTCTGATTGTCATCTCCTTTACCCCGGATCCGGACCGCTGCAGCGCCGGCGGCTCTTCGTTTTTAATGGAAATAAATGCCTTTAACGGCGGGAGTTTCGGCGGGTCCATTTTTGATCTGGATGACAATCGCCTGTTTGATACCGGCGACACTGTTAAAGTCAATGTCGGCGGAGAATTGATCCGGGTTTTTCCCGCGGGCGTCAAAATGCAGGGCAATATCCAGCCGCCGGCCATCCTGCGGTTAAACAACCGGATCGAAGTCAAATACCTGAGCTCTTCCACCGGTGCCGTGTACAAGCTCAACGAAAGAGCCGTCAGGCTCGGGATGACCTACTGGAAGGAACTGGAGCAGTAAAGCCACCCCGGATTCCAATCTGGCATAGCGTGAAAAATGCCCGGTCTGCGTATGACCCGGTAAAGGCCCTGCCCGTTTCGCCCGGCCGAAAAACAGAACCAACATGATCCTGTCCTTTCATCCCTTATACGAAGCGGATAAAAATATCACCTGTGCCGGGCGTGAGCCCGGCGCAAAAGATTTAGCGGCTATTCAAGCTGCCGATGCTGTCT
>JAOZSC010000008.1 GCA_029939875.1 Desulfobacterales bacterium | reverse complement strand
TAATCTCGGCATTGGGCAGGTATGCTTTTACTTTATTGGAAAAATAGTCCCCCACCACGCGGGGAATGCCGATTTTCAGATGCGGGATGCTCTGAACGGCTTCGCTGGTGGCAAATTCAACCCGGCGATAATCCCGGACGATGAAGGCCAGGGTGGCGTCCATGTACGGATCTGAAAAGGTCATTTTTACTAGGCGCGGGGTCGTAATGACAATGCCCGACATGACGACGTCAAAAAGCCCTGCGTCAAGCTGTGCGCCCATTTGTTCAGGGTCAAAAGGGACAAATTCCAGTTTGACGTTCAATTCTTTGGCCAGCAGCTGGGCCATGTCGACATCCAGCCCGATCAATTCCCCGGTTTCGCTGAAATAGGTAAACGGAAGATTATTGGGGCTGTAGCCGACTCTCAAAACTCTGGTTTTTCGTATCCGTTCCAGGGCCGGTTGGCGCAGATCCACCGGTTTTTTGACTTCCGCAGCGGATTTGTACACCTGCCGGGGAACCGGAAACACCATGGACTGCATGTTGGCGATCACCTGGTCCTTGTCATAGATATTTTTTACGGCTACGGCGAAATAGGCCCGGGTGACCCCGATCAGGCCGGCGGTCAGCAGCAGGCTGATGAGCACATAGTTTATCAGTTTCTTTTTACTGACGGTCATAACGCCGGTCAGCGAGGCGGTGGCCAGCAGAGTGAAAATGACCAGATTCATGGCGGCCAGCAGGGTGGCAAAGCGCCCGTTGATGACCCCCGTGACAACGTAAAGCTGGTACAGGTCGGAGGGCATGTGCATCAGGTCCAGCATGAACGGCATGGCCACGTCCACGCCGCCGAAAAAGCTGAGCAGTCCGGAAAACACGAAGGAGGGGTATTGCTTCAAGGACAACGGACTGCCGGTAAACCAGCCGGCAAAAAGGATAAACAACAGCATCAGCAGCTTGCCGATATTGGGAAAGTTAAATGAAATCGGTACGATGACATCCACATAGGTGTCGGTTTTTTCTTTTTTCAGGTCATATTTTTCAAACAGTTGCTTGCAGTTTTCAGTTAAAACCGTCAAGACGATAAACAGGTTGCCGGTGGTAAAGGCCGTGACCAGGGAATCGCGGGTCAACCCGACGATGTCCCGGTATTTAAACGGCGTCAGCGGGGCCACCAGCATCGGCAAAACCCAGAAGGTCAGAAAAATGGCAGCGATGTTGAAACTTACAATGTATACCTGCAGCCGGCCGAATTCATCGATGGTCATGGTGCCGGCCGCCGCAGCCGTGATGGCAAACACGCCGATGGGTGTCAGGTTGACGATGAGGTTGGTCATCCGGATCAGCGCCTGGGAGGCGGTGTTTAAGACTTCCAGCAGCCCGCCCTTATCTTGCATGCCCATCAGGGCGATGCCGGCCATGATGGAAAAAAGCACTACCGCCGGGACGATATTATTGGCCAGGGAGTAAAAGGGGTTCGAGGGGATGTACAGGCTGAGAAAATCCACCGGCTTGGGCAGGTCCACGATGGCCGAGCTGAAAAAGGCTGCCGACTCCCAGTGCGGGAACGACAGGGGCAGCACCAAAACCATGGCAAAGGAAATTCCCCAGAACAGCAGCAGCAAAACGCCGGCCTTTTTTGCCATCATTTTTGCCTGCTCGAACGTCAAACCGCCGATGCCCAGGATCAACGACACAATGATATAGGGTAAAATGGTCATTTGCAGCAGTTTGATAAAAGCGCTGCCGATAATCTCCAGAAAGGCGCAGTACTCGCCAAAAAAAACCCCTGCCGCCAGCCCCAGGCCCATACCGATCATGATCTGGGCTGATAGGCCGAGTTTCTTTTTTTTGTTTTTTGCTGTTGCCATGTGAGCTGTTCCTGTGGGCATCCATTTGTTTTTACCCGGTTTTTTTACCAGATGATCTTTGTTAACGCAACAAATATATTGTCAAGGTGGAACATGGCTGCTACACTGCAAACCGGAATCGGGCCGGATGGTCGGCGCTCCACATGGAGAAGAAAGAAAAAGAAGATAGGGGAGGGTTAAAATGTACGCACAACGTTTTTGGAAAAAAAACTGGGATGCGGGGCTGGAGGATTTTAGGCCTGAGGAATTGGAAACCACCTATGTTGAGATGATTCAGCGAAGTTTTGACGAACTGCCGGATAAAATGGCCCTGGCATATATGGGTGTGGAAATTACCTTTGCCGAACTGGGCAAATATGCCAACCGGTTTGCCGAAATGCTGAGGCAAAACGGTTTTGAAAAAGGCGATGTTGTTGGCATCAATTTGCCCAATATTCCGGAATACCTCATCACGGTGATCGGCACTCTGAGGGCCGGTTGCGTGGTCTCCGGGGTGTCGCCGCTGATGTCGGCCGAGCAGATCAAGTACCAGTTAAATGACCTGGGCAGCACTGGAAAAAAGGTCGCCCTGGTCACCCTGGATGCCATTTTTGCCGGTCACATCGTCAAGATTGCCACGGATATACCGCAGTTGAAGCTGGTGGTGGCCACCAGCGTGGGGGGATTTTTACCGAAAATAAAGCAGGTGCTGGGAAAACTTCTCAAAAAGATCCCTTCGGGCAAAATCGAGGCCCTGCCGGGAAAAACCGTCCTGGATTTTCACAAAGAAATCCTTAAAAAATATTCCGCCGATCCGGTACGCGTTGAATTGACGCCTGACGACCTGGGCTGGATTCAATACACCGGCGGCACCACCGGGGCCCCCAAAGGCGCCATGTTGAGTCATCGCAATGCGGCTCACAATATATTGAGTATCAACCGGTGGCTTGGATGGGAGTGGGGCAAAGGCGTTTTGCTGTCGGCTTTTCCCATGTTCCACATTGCGGGGCTGACAGTTGCCGAAACTGCGGTGTGTTTCGGCTGGCCCCAGGTCCTTATCCCCAATCCCCGGGACACGGCGCACATTTGCACGGAGATGGAAAAATACAAGCCCACCAACCTGGCCAACGTGCCGTCCCTTTACCAGATGCTGATGGCCGATCCGGCCTTTAAAAAGCTGAACCATTCCGGACTGGGGACCTGCATTTCAGCCGCCGCCCCGTTTCCGGAGGAATCGCAAAGGGAGCTGGAGCGCATTATCGGAGAGGGCAAACTGCTGGAACTTTACGGCATGACGGAAACCTCCCCGGTGGCCACCATGAACCCCTCTAAGGGCAAGAAGAAACTGGGCACCGTCGGCATGCCGTTTTTCAATGTTGAGTGCAAACTGACAGACCCGGCCACCGGCGAAGAAGTCCCGCTGGGAGAGGCCGGTGAAATCTGCATCAAGGGACCGCTGGTCATGCAGGGGTATCTAAACAAACCCGAAGAGACGCGGCATGCCATCGATGACGATGGCTATATGCACACCGGCGATGTCGGCATCATGGATGAAGACGGCTTTATCCGCCTGGTCGATCGGACCAAGGACATGATCATCGTGGGCGGCTTCAAGGTGTTTTCCAGCAAAGTGGAAGATGTTTTGTCCAAACACCCGGCCATCGAATTGATGGCCCTGGTCGGGGAGGCCAACCCCGAAAGACCGGGTTCGGAAATTGTCAAGGCCTATATCCAGCGTGACGCGGGTTACCGTTTCGACGGCGACGAGGATGCCCTGAAAGAAGATATCATCAAGTTTGCCCGGGACAAATGCACCCCTTACGAGGTGCCCAAGGTCATCGAGTTCATAGACGCGATCCCGCTGACCGCCGTGGGAAAGATCGACAAGAAGGTGTTGCGGGTGAAGAAATCATAACCGGCGGTCGTTCCGTTGTCTGCAGGCCATATTGCCGTGTTTTTTTTAATTCACCGCAAAACGCAGAGCGACAAAATATTTTGGCTGTCTCCGGCGGAGCCGGCATATATCCTTTTAGCTTTTCTCCGTGCTCTCAGCGAGTTCTGCGGTGATTTATTTATCGTATTTATGAAATTGTGTACAAGGGGGCCCGCGTGTGCACGCCAAAGAGCTGATCGACATAAATCTGGACGGTGCCACCCGGCGGCAGCGATTGCTGCGTCGCCTGCTGCGGGTGGGTGTCCCGGTGGGCTGCGTTTTTTTTATGATCGCTGCAATTTTGACCATCGCCGCCTATGGGTATTACAGTAACCGCCGGGATGCACTGGTCCTGTCCGATACTTTGTTGGAGACTCTGGGCGGCCGTATTGCGGAAGAAGTTCAGGATTACCTGGCCCCGGCCCAGGAGGCGGTCAACCTGGTTTCAAATATTTTATCAAATCCGTCCATCGGCATCACTGACCACTCAGCGTTAGAGCCTCTTGGCGTACAGTTACTGCGTACTTCCCCCCAGTTGGCCAATTTTATCATCGCCCCGGCCAACGGCGACTTTATCATGCCCAAAAAAATGCCGGACGGCTCCATTGACACCAAGATCATTGAACGCACACCGGAGGCTACCCGGGTCACCTGGATCCGCCGCAATAAGCAAGGCAAGGTGGTGGGGGAGGAAACGTCCATCGATGATTCATACGATGCCAGGCAACGACCCTGGTACCGGGGGGCGGTCAAAGCCCATGGTCTTTACTGGAGCGATGTCTATATTTTTTTCACTGACCAGACCCCCGGCGTTACGGCCTCGATGCCTGTCTACGACGCAGACGGTCAATTTCGCGGCGTGCTTGGAGCGGACATCAAACTTGTGCGACTGAGCAATTTTTTGGCGGGTCTGGAGGTCGGTCGCAATGGCCGGGCCATGATTATTGACGGGCAGGGGCAGCTGGTCGCCTATCCCGACGTGAAGCATATGATCAAGCGGGTGGATGGCGTCCTGAAGCTGATGAAGCTGGATGAACTCGATGATCCGGTGCTGACCAGGGCATTTAACCGTTTTCAGGTTGATGGGCCTGGCAGCCGCAAACTTTTGGTGGATGGCCGACACTATCTCAATGCCGTTATTTCCCTGCCGCCAACGGTCGGCCGCAACTGGTCGGTGATGATGGTTGTTGCGGAAGATGATTTTATTGGCTTTGTCAGGAAGAACTTTCGCACGATTTTATTGATGACCAGCGTCATTGTGGTTCTGGCATCGATTCTGGCCGGTTTGCTGGTATTTCAAGGGATGAGGGCTGATCGCATTGCACAGCAGCTGCTTGACCACAAACAGGAGCTCGAAGCCCAGAGCCGGGCATTTTCCGAACTGGCCTCCAGGGCTGTCGTGTTCGATCCGGACAACACAGAAGCCCTTGGCGAAATTACCGAAATTGTCACCACGGCGGTGGCGGTTCGGCGTTCCAGTGTCTGGCACTTTGCCGCTGGCGGAAAACAGTTGGTATGCGATGATTGCTACGATCGGGAAAGCAAAGGGCACACCCGCGGCACCATATTTGAACGCAACGAATTCCCGAAGCTTTTCGAAGTCCTGCAAAAAGGTGAGGAAATTATCAGCTCCGATGTGGCCGCGGATGCTGAATTGCCGCAACTGTACCAGGTATATTTGCAGCCCCTGGACTGCCGGTCGCTGCTGGCGGTTCCGGTCATCTGTCACGGGCAAACTGCCGCAACCATATGGTTTGAACACGAGGGCCAAGCCCGCAGCTGGGAGCCCGCTGAAATCTCTTTTGCCCGGGCGATTGCCGGCATGCTGGCCCTGCGGTTTTCAGTTGACCAGCGGGAGCTTTCTTATGGCGGGCCACCGCAAGCCATTGCCGGCAGCAGTGAGAATCCGGATATGGGCAAAAAGCAGCCGGAAAAACCAGTCATACCAGCCCGGCATGTACCGCGCGAAGCGCATCAGGCTGCCGGGAACCGGCCGGGTTTGCTGTCCGACCTGCTGGCAGATCGCGGCTATGCCCGCCCTGGACTCGAAGCGGATGTGTTTGTTGATGTCAGCGTACTGGTGCTCCGGTTTACGGAGCCCTTTTCACTGGCACAGCGTTTTGATGAAGATGCAGGGACAACGGCATTCGATGAAATTATCGCTCATTTCGAGCAACTGGTGGACAGTCAGCGGCTTGACTATGGGAGAGTTCTAAACGATCAGCTGGTGTGTGCGGCCGGGTTGGGAGACAATTCAAAGGCCCACACCCGCATCATTGCCGATGTGGCGTTAAGCATGCAGGAACACTGCACCCGCCTGTTTGCAGACCTTGACAAACCCATGGCCTTTCGCATCGGCATTGACCGGGGGGCGGTCATCGGCAGCCTCCTGGGGCGGCAGCGAAAATTTTACAACATCTGGGGAGATGCCGTAGACGGTGCCGTGAAGATGGCCGACACGGGCATTGTCGGGGCTATTCATGCCGGCGAAGCTGTTTACCGCCGCCTTCAAGCCGACTTTGTGTTTACGGTTCGCGGCCGTTATTACCTGAAAAATGTGGGAGAAGTTTCAACCTATTTACTGACAGGCCGGATATGAACGCTTCTGGTAAAACAGTCGCTTACCGGTATGATCCGCAAACGGCCGGCAGCGCTGCGGCAGGCATAACAACCGCTGTCGGGCAGTGGGTGATTGCCAATGTGCAGGGGCTGATTCGTTTCATCAGCATTGCGGTGGCCGTTATGTGGCACGCTTTCCGGCCGTTGACCTGGCGGCGGACGGTGCGGGCGGCATTTGTTTACCAGTGTCACCAGGTGGGCACGCGGGCGCTGCCCTTTATCATGATTACCGGGGTCCTGGTCGGAATGGGCATCGTTTTTGAGACCCTATACTGGCTGAAAGTGTTCGGTCAAACCGAGTTGGCCGGCGATTTTCTCGTGGTGGTGCTGGTGCGCGAAATTTCACCGCTGCTGGTCGCGTTGATCGTCATCGGACGCAGCGTATCGGTTATCCTGGTGGAACTGGGCGGCATGGCGGCCGACGGACAGGTTCGAATGCTCGATGCCCAGGGCATCGATCCGTTTATTTACCTTCTGATGCCGCGGGTGATGGCCGTTGCTGTCTGCACATTCTGCCTGGCGGTGATGTTTATCGCGGTGACCCTGGGCACTGGCTTTATTGCCGGCAACATGTTGAATGCCACCAATCTGTCGGTTTACGATTTTATTTTTAATGTTTTATCGTCCATGGGGCCCGGGGATTTTGCAATTATACCCTTGAAAACGTTATTGACAGGTTTTACGGTTGCTTTGATCGGCTGCACCAGCGCCCTGTCATTTTCGGGTTCTTCCTCTGAAGTGTCGCAATTGCTGCCGGCGGGCATTATGAAGTGTGTGCTGGCAATGCTGCTGATATCCGGGATGTCGACGCTGCTGTTGTTGTAAAACAGGAAAGCCGAAAAATGCCAATGATAAAAAGCATTGAAGAACAGCGTGTCATTTTAAGCTTTGATGACGGCACCGTGCTGGCCGATTCTTCCGGCAGCGGTGAAATTGAGCACATCGATCTGAATTTACGGGACGGCGACCTGGCGCTGGTGCATCTCGAAAATCAGCAGCAGGCAACCACGCTTTGCAACGCCTGTGCCGGCCTGGTTGAGCCGCGGCGGGGGGCGGTGAAATTTTTAAGTCGCGACTGGCGACTGTTGCCGCCGACCATTGCCAATGCCCTGCGCGGACGAATCGGCTGTGTTTTTGCATCAGGAAACTGGATCAACAGCTTTTCGTTACTGGAAAACATTTTGCTCTCTCAGCTGCATCACACCCGCCGGCCCGCACAGCAATTGCGCGATGAAGCCGGCGAACTGGCCCGACGCTTCGGTCTGCCGGGCGTGCCCCTGGGACGTCCCGTTGACTGCACGCCGGATGATTTGCAGCGGGCCGCCTGCGTGCGGGCCTTCCTCGGGCAGCCATCGCTGATTTTACTGGAAGATCCGGCTTCAGGAGGCCTGGGCGAAGTGATGCCTTGTTTAATCAACGTGATTCGTGAAACCCGGGACCGGGGGGGAGCGGTGATGTGGCTGACCCTCGATAACATCACATGGCGCGATTCATCCATACCGGTCAGCGGACGCTATCGACTGGCCGGGCGTAGACTGTCGGAGGTGACCCGGTGACCGCACCATCACAACCCATGCGATTTCGCTATGCAAACCAGCTGGTGGGGGTGTTTGTGCTGCTGGCCGTGTTGCTGTTTTCTGCGGCTTTTTTGTTTTCCGGCCGGGTCCGGCAGTGGCTGAACCCGGGAGCGCGGCTGAAAGTGATTTTGCCCTCCGATGGCCTTTTCGGGCTTTCCGAGGGGGCGGCGGTGGAAATACTGGGCATCAAAGCCGGCCAGGTGCGCCACATTGTCATTAACCCGGATCAGCAGATACATGCTGACGTGCAGATAACCCATGATATGAAAGGGTTTGTGCGGCACGATTCGAAAGCGGTCATCCGCAAGCGTTTCGGTGTGGCCGGAGATTCATACCTCGATATTTCCAGGGGATACGGCCGGCCGCTAGACTGGAAATTTGCGGTTATCACTGCCACCGCCGATCGGGCACCCACCGAATCCATCGGTGAAATTATCGCTGAGGTGCGCACCCGGGTTTTTCCGATTATTGACGATACCCAGCAGGCGATGCGTACCTTGCTGGCCACGGTGCAGGATCTGCAAAACCCTGAAGGCGATTTACACCAGCTGCTGGCCAACTTGAATACCGTATCCGGCAAAATCAGCCGCGGGGAGGGGGTGGTTGGCCGACTGCTTTTTGAAGACCAGCTGGTCGACGATTTGCAGCAGCTCGTTACCCGGCTCAATGAAACCATGGCTCGTATGGCCCCGTTGTTTGACGACATTGAAGTTACCGTCGGAAATGTCTCCCAGATTTCGACCAGCCTGAACAAACAGACCCAGGGCCTGCCGGAAACCATTACAAAGCTCAAAGAGGTACTGGACTCCGTGCAGGTGGTGATGAAGGATTTGAGCCGGGCATCCCCGCAGCTTCCCCGTATCGCTGATAATATGGGTGATGCCACGGACAGTTTTCCCGTGCTGCTGCTTCAAACCCAACAGGTCATGATCACCCTGGAACAATTGCTCAAGCAGCTTCAATCCAGCTGGTTATTGGGAGGAACCACCGGTGAAACCTCCCCGGCCGGTGGCCGTATATCACCTGCGGAGGTGAACCCATGAACGGCCATTTTGCAGCTTTTGCAAATCGCCGCTTGACGGGCCTGCTGATCGTCCTGTCGATGGTCGTTTTTTTGGGCTGCAGTTCTTCTCGCGGCGTGCGCCGGGGCCCGAAAAGTGACGAAAACCTGGTGCGCACAAACCGGGCGGCCGAAATCGCATTTAAAAACGAAAAATTTTCCCAGGCCGCAAACCTTTACCGGCAGGTACTTAAACAGGCTTACATACGCGATGACCTCTCGGCGGTGGTGGATGCCCAGTATAACCTGGCGGTCTGCCAGCTGAAGATGGACGACTGCGACCGGGCTCTTGAGCGGGTGTACCTGGCTGCCGCCGAATCGGCTGCCAGAGACCGGGTCACCGGTGCGGATATCCTGTTGCTGGAGGCCACCATCCTGTATCGACTCGGGAAACTGAACCAGGCGCGCCAAGTTACCGATGAGATCCTGCTGTTGAACCAGCGCCCGTCGGCACAGGTAGAAGCTAAAACCCATTTTTTGCGGGGGGTGCTGGCCGACCGGCGCGGCGATATTGACCGGCTGCGTTCGGAGCTTGAAGCCCTTAACCGGGTGACCGGTCCGGGTATGGCCGCCGATCGTGAAGAACTGACCGGCCGGCTGGCCATGGCGGAAAACAGATGGCATGACGCCGCTGGGGCCTTTGACCGGGCGGCTGCACAGCGTCGTCGGGATCTTGATTACCGGCAGATGGCAGAAAATCTGGCGCTGGCGGCCCGGGCCAGCGAGCAGGCCGGAAAACGCCGCCAGGCGGCAAAACGCTACCTGCGGGCCGGACGAAGTGCGCTGCTGCAAGGGAAAAACCGGCAAGCGCAAAAATGGCTTAACCAGGCCTCAGGGCTGGCCAGGCAGGCCGGTGACGACTTTGTTGTCCAGCAGACCCACTTTTACCTTAAGCAGATTGAGCCTCCCTGATTTTGAAGGGGCTGCCTGCGAATGCGGCAATAATAGATTCACCACTCGGACACTCAAACTATTCCCGGTCAAAATCATGACGATTTCAAGATTCAGTTCAATCACATTTTAGTTAACCTGTTGAAATAACCTGCCATTTGTTTTTGGCTGAAGCTGCTTTTTAAGGCAGCACGATCCTGCGTTTTTCGGGGTCGTCGTGCGGCCGGTAAAAAATCCCGATGTGCCCGATCATGCCGGCCATGATTGCCCCCGTCATTTCTTCAATAGCTCCGGCCACCCCCCTTTTTTTTTGTTTTTCCTTCAAATCGGCAAATTTGATTTTAATCAGTTCATGGTGCGCAAAGGCTTCTCTGGCCGAGGCCAGCAGCGCGTCCGTGATCCCTTTTTGTCCGACGAATACAACGGGTTTCAAACCGTGGGCCAGGCCCCGCAAGTACTTCGCCTGTGAACTGGTGAGCGGTTTCATTTTTGATGCTCCGACAAATAGTAATTGGTGCTTGGTTGTTATTTTTAAAAGGACAACAGATAGCCCAGCATTTGATCAACAGCGGTTTCCAGCGGGCCGCTGTTGTCAATGACCATATCGGCCTCCTCCAGCAGGGGGTTGTTTTTTGCCCGCTGCAGGCGTTGCTGAAATTGTGGTTCATTTTCAGATTCCCGGCGACGCGCTTTCATGCGTTGCAAGGTGATTTCAAAGGGCATTTTCACGAAAATGACTTTTACATCCGGGACTGCTCTGCGAACCTGACCGATGATTTTCCGGCTGACGTTGACGATGACATGCTGTCCCTGTTCGAGCCATTTGAGCAGGACCGTCGGAACCCCGTAATTCATGCCATAGACGTGCCAGGACATGAAAAATTCTCCCCGGTGCTTCATATCCGCAAATTCGCGTGTTGTGATGGAAATAAACGGTTCGGACGGATGAGCCGGGCGGGTGACATAGCGCCGGGGGGTGCGCAGCGTCCGGGCGGATGCCGGCCAGCGCCGCAGTGTTTCCGTCAGCAAGGCATCTTTTCCGGAGCCGGAATTTCCAACCACTAAAAACAACCCTCCACTCCTGCTCATGGGTAGTTTACTCCATAAATCCAGGGCGTTTAAGAGACGAACGTCCAACGTTGAACATCGAAACGCTGGGAGATGATGGAAAGATTGTCGCCTTCTCTGACCACGTAAATTCTCTGCCGGGCAGTGGTGATCCATTGATCCAGCAGCCTTTTGAACCGGTGGTGGAAACCATCGGTGGCACCTTTGGGGATCAAAATCGAGTGGTTGCCGGGAGCCAGGAAATGTCCCCGGTTTCCTTTTCTCCTGTATGCTAAGCTGGCGCGCAGCGCCACCACCACCTTGAACCCTGTACCTTATCTTTTACGCCCTGACGGCCGAATACAGGATCCATATCCCCACCGCAACGAAAAAAACGCCGGCGCCGATTTTGATGGTGTCGGCCGGGATGAGGCGACTGATGACGCCGCCGAACAGCACGGCGATCAGGGAGCTTAACACCAGGGCCCCTGCAGAGCCCAGGAACACTGAAAGCCGTGAATCGCAATCTGCGGAAAAACAAACGGTGGCCAGCTGGGTTTTATCACCCAGTTCCGCCAGAAATACGAGGCCAAAAGTCGTCAGCATTAATTTAAAATCCATGTGGGTCCTCATAAGGCGCGCAAGTATTCCGGTTTCAGTTCAATCTCACCGGCCAGCGCACGATCGATCAATTGCAGGGTGGTTTCTTTGTCTCTGGGCAATCGTGCCTTGATGGGAAGATAATTGGAGGCATGATTGGCGTGGAAAAGCCCTCTGGAAAGATGGGTGGCAGCGATCATGGTTCGTAACTCCGTCAGCATTTCTTCCGGTTCGATCAATTCGAACCTGCTGGCTTGATAGTCATCGTACAGGGGAGTGCCTGGAATAGGCATCAGGCTCAAAGCCCCCACATATTCAGGGTCAATGGCCGACAGTACCCGCCCTGTCTCTTCGGCGTGAACCTGGGAGCGCGAACGACCGGCAATTCCCAGCAGCACCGTGATGGACAATTTAAGCCCTGCCTCCCGTGCCTTTTTCCCCATGGAGATCATGTCCTGGGAGGTGGCACCCTTGTTGATCTTTTTCAGGGTCACGTCATCGCCGGTTTCAAGCCCCATGTAGGCGATTGCCAGCCCGTGTGCCTTGAGAGCTTCAAGCTCTGGTATGGTTTTCATTTTGAGGCTTTTGGCATTGGCATATACGCCCACGCGGGTGACCCAGGGCAGCTGTTCTTCAATGGCCCGCAAAATTTTCAACAGCCGTTTCTGGGGAATGATTAGCGCATCTCCGTCGCAGAGAAACACGCGGCGCTGGCGCTGGCTGTATCGGGCTGCAAAAGCAATATCCTCCATGATGATTTCGTCAGGTTTTATGCGGAAGCGTTCGCCCATGTAGGTTCCGCAAAAAGTGCATTTGTTGCGCGAACACCCCACAGTAACCTGCAGCAGAATGCTGTTGGCTTCGCTGGGGGGTCGGATAATGTTGCCTTCGTAGTGCATATTTCAACAGTCCTTATTAAATTACTGAAGTTTGATGGTTTTTTTCGTGCTTTCACGTTTTCGTGATCCAAACTTTAAAATTGATCTGCTGGCGGACCTTAAACTTTAGTTCTTTTCTCAGGCTACCCCCGGCGGCACAGTGTCGTCGTCTTGCACGCCGCATTCTTTTGCCGCCAGGTCGTCTTTGAGAAAATCGTACAGGCTGCCCGTATAGCCGCATTTGATAATATCCCTGATTTTACCGGTCAGGTATTCTCTCAAAACGGCTTCGCCGTCCAGTTTCAACCGGAAGGCGAGCAGCCGCTGCAGATTCTTATCGTTTTTATCACGATCCGGTACCATTCGCATGATCCGATGGAATAGATCCTGAAACGGGCCTTGCTGGTTTTCAATTGAGATTACCTTGTTGGTCATATCTTCCCTCCCCCTGGCGTCTGAAATTTAATCCGCAAGGCAATGCAATATCCGTAAGTTAAGCGTTTTTATACGGAATGCAAATAAACTTTTTCGATTATTCGTCACCAGCGAAAGAAAGCGGCAGTTAGGATAGCATCGTTGGGGTTGACTCGCCCGGCGACCCTGCCTATACTCATAGCGACTGAAACAGCCTTGTGACCTTATGACATGAAAGGTGGGATTATGCTCAGTGCCAAAGACATCATGACCCGGAAGGTCATCACGGCCACTCCGGACACGGAAATTGCCCAGGCGGCGAAACTGCTGCTGGAAGAACGGATAAACGGGCTTCCTGTTGTCAATCAAGCCGGTGAGGTGGTGGGAATCTTGTGCCAGAGCGATCTCATCGCCCAGCAGAAAGATATCCCGCTGCCTTCCCTGTTTACGCTGCTCGACGGCTTTATGCCGCTGACTTCTTTGAAGCGGCTGGACAGGGAGGTGAAAAAAATTGCAGCCACCAAAGTAGCCGATGCCATGACCGCCAATCCGGTCAGTATCGGACCGGATTCTCCCATTGAGGATATTGCCGCCCTTATGGTGGATAAAAATTTTCACAGTCTGCCGGTCGTCGATGAGGGACGACTGGTTGGGATCGTGGGCAAAGAGGACATCCTGAGAACGCTGGTAGGCGGTACCTAACTGTATTTATTCATAATTATTGATTGCCAAACCCATTTTGTTCGCCGCAGTCCGGGCACTGCCACGTGATGGCATTGCAGGACATCCCCCAGATATTTTCCTCCATGCAGCTCTGGCATATACTGAATCCGCACCGGCAGTGCCAGCAGAAAGGAAACTGCCGGCCGCAGCAATGACAGATATAGTTTGAATTTCGGCGATATTTACGGCGGTAAGCCGATTGTTTGGCCGGTTCTTTCATGGTTGTCGTTTCAGTGCGTTGCTGGTATAGGATATTTCGTTGCAACAGTAGTGCAGGTTGCATAAGGTGTCAATGAAAACGGGGTACAGGGTGCAGGGTTCAAGGTGCAAGGCGGAAAGAAGGGTACAGGGCAATGGAGTTGAATGGGTAGATTTAAGCCTTGTGCCCTAACCGCACAATTGTCCGTGGTCGATGGTTTGTGGTTCATGGTCAGGTAAGTATTGCGGATCGAGCTGATATTGTCATGATCCGCGAGATTATAAATAATCGCGTATGTACCTCCCACTATGCAACGGACTACTGACGACAGACAACTGACCTGAAAGGCGGTTATAGGAGCTTGCAATGAAAACCGACAAGATCGTGTATCTCATCGACGGTACGGCCTATATCCATCGCGCCTACCATGCCATCCGGGGGCTGACCAACTCCAAGGGGCTGCCCACCAATGCGGTTTTCGGCTTTACCCGCATGTTGTTGAAACTCATGCAAGACCGCCAGCCGCACTACGCGGCCATGGTTTTTGACTCCAAAGGGCCCACCTTCCGTCATGAAATGTATACACCATACAAGGCCAACCGTCCCCCCATGCCCGAGGATATGGCGGTTCAGATCCCTTATATCAAAGAAGTGGTGGCGGCGTTTAACCTGCCGGTCATTGAGATGAGCGGCTTTGAAGCCGATGATCTTATCGGGACTTTGGCGCGCATGGCTGAAAAAGGCGGCTATTCGGTTGTCATGGTCACCGGGGACAAAGACTTTAGGCAGCTGGTCACAGACCGCGCTTCCATCTGGGATCCCATGAAAGACAGCGCCATGGACATCCATCACATTCGGCAAACCTACGGCATCGAGCCGGTCCAGATGATCGATGTCCAGGGCCTATCAGGAGATACGGCGGACAACATACCCGGTGTTCCGGGCATTGGCCCGAAAACGGCGCTTGATTTGATTAAACAATTTGGGAGCATGGATGCCCTTTACGCCGGGTTGGATACGATTACCCGCAAAAAGCAGCGTGCCAACCTTGAAAAATATAAAGATCAGGCTTTTTTAAGCCGACGGCTGGTGACCCTTGACACCAGCGTACCACTGACAGCCGATCCAGATCAATTCGAAGTTGTCGCCCCGGATACCCACAAGCTGGGGGAACTTTTCAAAACCCTGGAATTCAGGCAGCTGCAACAAAGCGTGGAACAGCAAAGCGATCTCAGCGACAAAGACTACCAGGCGGTGATGGACCCCGCAGCGTTGTCAAAGCTCATTGAGTTGCTTGAAAACGCCGGGCTGTTTGCCGTGGACACGGAGACGACATCGCCGATTCCCATGAAAGCTGCGCTGGTCGGCTTATCCTTTGCGGTCAAGCCCAACCAGGCTTTTTATATCCCCTGTGGTCACAATTACCTCGGCGCTCCCGGGCAGCTTGCCCTGGATCACGTACTGCAGCAGCTCAAACCGGTGCTGGAAAATCCGGACATAAAAAAGGTCGGCCAGAACATAAAATATGACTGGATGGTGCTGGCTCGTCACGGGGTCAACCTGGCCGGGGTGGCCTTTGACACCATGTTGGCCTCCTACCTGTTGAATCCATCCAAGCGGGCCCATAACCTGGACCAGATCGCCCTGGATTTCTTAAATCACAAGACCATCACCTATGAGCAGGTTGCCGGCAAGGGGAAAAATGCCGTGCCTTTTTCCATGGTTTCCATTGAAAAAGCGGTCCCCTATGCCTGCGAGGACGCTGATATTACCTTCATGGCCAGGGAGGTATTGGTGCCCCAGCTGAAGCAACTGGACCTGGATGAATTGTTGACGGAGGTGGAAATGCCCCTGGTGCCGGTTCTGATGCGCATGGAAATGCATGGGACCAGCATCGACACCCAGCGTCTGCGGGAGTTGTCCAGATCTTTTGAACAGCAGCTCGATGCGCTGCAGGGCAGTATTTACGGCCTTGCGGGCGAAGCCTTCAATATCAATTCTTCTCAGCAACTGGGCCGCATTTTATTTGAAAAACTTAAGCTGCCGGTTCAAAAAAAGACCAAGAAAAAGACCGGCTATTCCACCGACGTCAGCGTGTTGACCACCCTGGCCGATTACCATGAGTTGCCCGCGCTGGTGCTAAAACATCGCACCCTGGCAAAGCTGAAGTCGACTTATACCGACGCGCTGATCGAGCTGGTCAATCCGGAGACCGGGCGGATTCATACCTCTTACAACCAGACCGTGACCGCTACCGGGCGGTTGAGCAGCTCGGACCCGAACCTGCAGAATATTCCCATTCGGACCGCCGAAGGTCGGGAAATACGCCGGGCATTTGTACCCCGCAAGGGCTGGCGGTTTATGTCCGCCGATTATTCCCAGGTGGAACTGCGCATCCTGGCCCACTGCTCAGAAGATGAGATCCTGATCAAGGCCTTCAGCGACGATGAGGACATTCATACCCGCACCGCCTGTGAAGTGTTTCAGGTTTCTGCTCAGCAGATGACCGACGAACTTCGACGCCAGGCCAAAGCCATCAATTTCGGCATTGTTTACGGTATGAGTGCTTACGGGCTCTCGAAACAACTTGAAATCAGCCATAAAATGGCCCGAGCCTATATCGATAATTATTTCTTGAGATACCAAGGTGTTAAACGGTTCTTAGATCAAACCATTGTCGACGCACGGCAGACCCGGCGTACGAGCACCCTGCTGGGGCGTATCCGCCTGCTGCCGGACATCACCAGCACCAACAATATTACCCGCCAGGCCACCGAGCGCACCGCCGTCAACACCCCCATCCAGGGAAGCGCCGCCGATCTTATCAAGGTTGCCATGATCCGGGTCGACAGCGCCTTGCGGGAAAAGAGGCTGCAATCCGCCATGCTGCTGACAGTGCATGACGAGCTTGTTTTTGAGGTGCCGCCGGATGAGATCGATGTGGTTACCGGCCTGGTCAAAGACATCATGGAAGGGGTCTGGCAGCTGAAGGTGCCGTTAAAGGTTAATGTGGCGGTGGGGGAAAATTGGGATGAGGCGCACTAAAGGTACAGGGTGCAAGGTGCAAGGGGCGCTGACGCCCCAGGGACAAGGCTAAAGGAGAAACCAGGTCAAAGGATAAAGGCAGCCTTTAAGGGCTTCATTTTTTCTTTTCTTTATCTTTTTTTGGCGGCGGCGGAGGTGGTGTCATCGAGGCCTTTACCGTTTTTTCCACGGTATGGTAGACATCTTTAAACGTTTGCTGAAATCCGGCGGGCGAAATCCTGCCGCTCTCAATAAATTTCACCACGATTTCCTTGGTGGCTTTCAGAATCTGTTCATCGATGCTTGCCATTGCGTTTTCTCCTTCAAGGGGTAACCGGGATCTCTCCGTGGTGACCAGGTTGAGTGTTGGCGATGGATGCTTTTTTTCAGATGCCTTGACCGTAATGTCGCAAAAGCCGGGCCGGGTGTCAAG
The DNA here is from genome assembly GCA_029939875.1 of Desulfobacterales bacterium. Lineage (GTDB taxonomy): Bacteria > Desulfobacterota > Desulfobacteria > Desulfobacterales > JAFDCJ01 > JAFDCJ01. Next base: position 1,078 of record JAOZSC010000008.1, on the reverse strand, counting down.
GGCCGGGACGGAGCGATGATTTTTACAGACGGTTTGTCAGCGTACCCTGTATTTGTTGAAAGCCTGTCAACTTTTTACCAAACCGATATCATTGCTTTCTATTTTGTTGACGATCAGCTATTCTAAAACAGTTCTGAGACCTTTGAAAACCGAAAAGAGATACGATGACCTTTTATCACAGCAAATTCAATTGGATGAGAAAATTTCGCTATTTTCCAACACTGATGTTGATTGCCTTATTGCTGCCTGTCAGCAGCTGCCAGACGGTTGAAAAGACCGCCAAGAGCCTTGAAAGGACGGGCCGCAAGGTTGTCCGGCCGTTTACCATGGCCGATAGAGATCTGAAAAGGATGGTCGGTCTGTTTGATTTCCAAAATAAGTCATTGCGTGAAAGCCGGGATTTTCAAAAAGTATTTCGCAAGGGGCTGCCTGAATATATGGCGCGTGAATGCGATGACATCATTATATCCACCGCCGACAGTGACAGTGGATTTGGGTTGCTGGGAAAGCCGCCCCGGATGGACTCGGGCCAGGTTGACAATTTTGCCCTGGCCGTTGTCGGCCGCAGGCTCGGATTGAACGCCATTGTTGTCGGAGTCCTGGAAAACATCCGCATCCTGGATGAATTGCGGGGAATCCTGTGGGCCAAGGATACCACCCACCTGGTACAGGTCTTTATACGGGTGCAAGTTTTTGATAGCGCCACGGCCACCAAGATTCTCGATCAAACGTTTGACCGCCGTATCGAAATCGACGAACTTGAATACGACTTGATTAACAACAGCCGGGCGATCAAACTGCCGGAATTAAGTGAAACCTTGCACAAGCTGCTTGTTGATATCGGCGACAACATCTGTTGGGCGGTCGAAAGCCTGCCCTGGATTGGATTTCTTACCCATATCGACGGCGAGCAGTTCATCATTTCTTCCGGAAGCACGGTAGGGCTGCAGGTTGGAGATGTCCTGGCGGTATATGACAGCAGTAAAATCATTAATGGCGTCGGCGGGCAGCGCTTTTTCCTGCCGGGTTTAAAAACCGGCGAAATTAAAATCGTGACCATCAGCGAAAACAGCGCCCA
>JAOZSC010000225.1 GCA_029939875.1 Desulfobacterales bacterium | reverse complement strand
TTATCGGCGCCCGGCGTATACTCGAGAAAATATCGACCATTTACACCGAAAAAGTGCCCATCGACAATTTGAGACTGGAGGGAACCATTACAGTGAACCTGGCCCTCACGCCGGCTTCCTTAAAAATTGCCCCCGGTTCCAGTGAAAAGGTGACCATCGCTTACCGGACCCGGCTGCGTAACCAATAGATAACCCGGCAACGTCAGGGTTGAAAACTCATCAGCGTCAAATATAAAATAAAACCAGTTGTAACCTTTGAACCCTGTACCGACCCATTTACCAGTTTTCTGCGAGCAGTTCAAAAACATCCCGGGGCATCGCACAGGCAGGGCATTGTTCCGGCGCTTCCGGTCCCACATGCAGATAACCGCAATTGCGGCATTTCCAGACCACCTCCTGGCTGCGTTTGAAGACCGCACCGCTTTCAATATTGGCAGCCAGTTCACGGTAGCGTTTCTCATGCTGTTTTTCAGAAACACAAATGGCATCCCAGGTGTCGGCCGCCCGTTCAAAGCCCTCCTCGCGGGCGATTTTTGCGAAACCCGGGTACAGCTCTGAATGCTCAAATTTTTCGCCGGCTGCCGCCGCCAGCAGGTTGTCATGAGTGCTGCCAATAACCCCTGCAGGGAAACTGGCGGTAATTTCCAGTTCACCGCCGTTAAAAAATTTGAAGAACCGCAGGGCATGCTCGCACTCGTTGTCAGCGGTTTCCTCGAATATTTCGGCAATCTGGTCATAACCTTCTTCTGCGGCCCTTCTGGCAAAATAGGTGTACCGGTTGCGGGCCTGGGATTCTCCGGCAAAAGAGCCCAGCAGGTTTTTTGCCGTTCGGCTTTCTCTGAATTTTCCCATTGTAAAAATCCTTTCCATCCGGTTGCGCATTTAGCCGAAACCGCCGGTGGCGGTTTCGGTGCGCTCCGGTTGCTGCGTCCGCTGTTTAGTCTTCCTCGATTTCAATGGCGTGGGCGCCGCATTCTTCGGCGGCTTGTCTCACCAGATCTTTGTATTCTCCCGGAATTTCGTCAAATTTGACTTTGGATTTCAATTCATCCTCGTCGTATTCGAAAACCTCGGGACAAAGATTGTTGCAAAGCCGGTCTCCCATGCAGTCCTTTGTGACTTTTGCCTTCATTTTAATCTCCTTTTCATTTCCAAAGTTTAATAATTTTTTTGTAATGCAGCAATACCTACTAACCATAAAAAAAATAGTACCTCTTTGCCTACTGCGCTTCGAGCGAAGCCCCGCCGCACAGGATGCAAGCACGCGCGATAAATCTATCTTAGAACACCAAATCCTGATCGATAACCGATTCAGCCTTGATGACCGCTTGAGACGGCTGCCGATTTTTAATGCACACCGATCCTTTGATAGTCACATTTTTTTCAAAACGCACGTCTCCTTCCACGACCAGCGAGTCGCATTCCAGCAGGGAAGGCACGGCACCGGTCAGTCGTTTTTCCAGCCTGTCGAGGGTGCCGTAATATCTGGGATCCAGTTTGATTTTTACAACCGCGGTGTTTTTGCGGGCCTTGCGCCGGGGGTTGAGCTGTACCGTTTCATCTTCGCTGCGTACGAAGCAGTCGGATCGCACCGCCAGCAGGTCATTGCAGGTTTTAACCGGATAAAAACGGGTTCTGGGAACCTGCACGGCCATCGCGCCGTCAAACAGGGCGATGGCCGATCCCATGGCGGATTCGATCTGATACACCGGCGGGCTGTTTTTGTCCCTGGGATCCAGGGTTTTGGGGTTGAGAATCAGGGGCAGATTAATCATTCGCTGTTCGTCGAACAAGGTGCACAGTGCGTTAAGATTGACCCAGATGTTATTGGTATTGAAAAACCGGTAACGGCGGATGTCCAGAAAGGCATCCAGCTCATCGGCTGGGCACTGGGCCGCTTCGCGCAGAATCATCCGTCCGCTTTTGTGCCGGGCCAGGTGGCCGCCCTTGATGTCTGCCGGCGTTTTTTCCGCCACCTCCATCATAAACGGAAACTGATGTTTCACGAAATATCCCAGCAGGGATTCATCCATCCGGGCGCCAAGATTGTCGCAGTTGGAGATAAACGCATACATGATGCCTTCATCCAGCAGGTCCCGGAGTGTGCCGGAGGTCAGCAGGGCGGTATAGACATCGCCGTGGCCGGGAGGATTCCATTCCAGCAGTGGGTTTTGCGGCCACACCGCCGGTGAGTAGTCCTTGCGGAGCACCTTGGGAAATCGATGCTGCAAAAACATGAGGGGCAACGGCTCTGTTTTGCGTCTGGACAGGGCCGCCCGGGTTTCGTCATGGGTGTTGAAGCTGTTCATGAAGGCCAGCTTTACCCCGCTGGTTGTCGCCTGCCGTATGATGATGTCCAGAAATGAGTGGCCGTCCTTTATTTTGATCAGGGATTTGGGCCCGATCAGGCCCATGCTGGTGCCAAGGCCACCGTTTAAGACGATGCGTACGGTCTGATGAAACGCCTCATGGCCGACAGGGGCGTACGCTGCGAGTTGTTTGAAGTCAGCCATGTTATCGGGCTGCACCGGCTGGATGTCTTTGTCATACACCAAGCCGGTTTCGCCCGTGATCACTTTATAGTAGTAGTAGGCAAAGGTGTCGATTACCCGAGACGGTAAGCCTTCGGCCTGCATTTTGTCGATGAAAGCCGGCAAAAAACCTGTCGTATCGGAGTGTTTCATATTACCTGGTGTCAGTTCCTGTTCCCTGATTTTTCATAGAACCATAGCTGATAGTCAAAATAACATGATCCTTACTTTACTATCAGCTATGAGCTATCAGTTATCCACCTTCCGCATTCCCACTTCAAGACACCGGCACGATCCAGCTCTTGGGATCATCGGCTTTGCCGTACTGGATGTCGGTTATGGCCTGGTAGTATTTTTGAGCCACGGGTCCCACCCGGTTGTCGGCGATGGTGATCACCCGGTCACGGTATTTGATTTCTCCCACCGGCGAGATGACGGCCGCTGTGCCTGCACCGAAGCCTTCCTGTAGCTTGCCGGCGTCGTGGGCCTCCATCAATTCATCAATGCTGATTTTGCGTTCGGACACGCGCTCGTTCCAGTGCCGGGCCAGTTCGATCACCGAATCCCGGGTAATGCCCGGCAGGATGCTGCCGTTTAAAGCCGGCGTGATAATTTCATTGTCGATGACAAAAAATATATTCATGGCGCCGACTTCTTCAAGGTATTTTTGCTCCACGCCGTCGAGCCACAATACCTGCGTGTAACCGGCATCGTGGGCCTGTTCTCCGGCCAGAAGGCTGGCGGCGTAGTTTCCGGGAGTTTTGGCTTCGCCCACACCGCCGCGCACGGCGCGCACGTAGTCCGAGGTCACCATGATTTTCACCGGGTTGAATCCTTCCGGGTAGTAAGCCCCCACCGGTGAAAGGATAATGAAAAGTCGATAGGTGTACGACGCGCGGACGCCTAGAAACGGATCCATGGCAATGATCGTGGGACGGATATACAAAGAGGTTTCCGGTGCATCGGGAACCCAGTCTTTTTCCAGGCTGATAAGCTGTTTCATGGCATCGAGGACCATGTTTTCGTCAACGGCGGGGATACACAGGCGCTTGCAGGAGCGGTTGAGCCGTTTGATGTTTTCCTGGGGCCGGAAAAGCTGGATTTTGCCGGTTGCGGTGCGATAGGCCTTGAGCCCTTCGAAAACACCCTGCCCGTAATGCAGGAACATGGTGGCCGGATCCATTTCAATGGGAGCATACGGTTCGATGCGCGGCGCATGCCACCCCTTATCAGCGGTGTAATCCATATTGAACATATGATCGGTAAAATTTGTGCCGAAACCCAGTGCGGTGGCATCCGGCTTCGATTTCAGCGTTTGGCTGTGTGTGATGGGTGTGTCCATGGTTTTCTCCTCGAATGGATAGGGTGCCTGAACTTTATTATGTGTGCTTTAAAAAATTTCCGAAAAATGGAAAACAGTTCGCTTTTATTAAACCGGTATAGTATATTCTGCCGATAAATCAAGAACTAAGTTTATTAAACGGATCGGTTCCAGGTTCTATGTTCAAGGCTCACAGCCCTAAGGCAGGGCTTTGAAGTATACCTTGAACCCTCAACTTTTTTTCCGTAAGGATATAACCCATGGACAAACCCGAAACAAAGGCCCGTATAGACCCGGTCATGCTGGGCCCCGACAGCCGGTTCAACTTCAAGTGCCACAAAGAGATCAAGTGTTTCACCCGCTGTTGCCGGGATATCAATATCATTTTAACCCCCTATGACATTATCCAACTGAAAAACCGCCTGCAGCTTTCTTCTGAACAGTTTCTGGCCCTTTATACCGAGCCGCAGATTCTGGAAAAAACCGATCTTCCGATGGTAACGATGAAATTTCTGGAGGAAGAAGGCTCCACCACCGACACCAAGGCCTGTCCCTTTGTCCGCAAGGAGGGATGTTTGGTTTACACTGACCGGCCGACCACCTGCCGTTACTATCCCCTGGGAGTGGCCAATCTGAGTCACAAAGAGGATGCGGAGGGCGATGCGGTTTATTTTTTAGTCCACGAGCCCCATTGCCTGGGTTTTGAAGAAGATACTCCCTGGACGGTTGAGCAGTGGCGCGAAGACCAGGGTGTGGATCTTCGCGACCGGATCAACGCCGAATGGACCGATCTGCTGGTCAGAAAACGCTCATTTCCTCCCAATATCAAGCTAACCGAGCAGAGCAAGAAAATGTTTTTTCTGGTCAGCTACAATATTGATAAGTTCAAGCAGTTCGTTTTTGAAAGTTCGTTTTTGAAGCGCTACGAAGTGGATGCGGCCACGGTCGAAAAAATCAGAAACGATGAAATCGCCCTGCTGCAGTTCGGGCTCAAATGGCTCAAGGGATTGCTGTTTAAAAAAGAGGGGGTTCAGGGCAAGACCAGTCCTTGAAAGGACGAACTTCGAACATCCAACGTCGAATGATGAATGAAAAGAAAAAGACCATTTATGGATGGAAATAGTTTAGTATTGCTCGTAATATAGCCCCGCCCAGTTTTCCGGATTTTCCAGACGCTGTCCGATATCGACGTTGAAAAAATCGGCCACCGGCTGCAGGATTTCAGGGGATTGAGCATAAACCGTGCGGGCAGCCACCAGCACCACCTTTACACCGTTGAGGGTCATTTTTCCCAGCGGCTGGCGGCACAT
>JAOZSC010000224.1 GCA_029939875.1 Desulfobacterales bacterium | reverse complement strand
GTCATCAAGATGGAATCTAATACACAAATACGGGATTTTGTTCATCCTGAACTGGGTGCAGAAGTGACGGCCATCGGCGGGCATTACGTGTTTAACAGGGAAATCCGTCTGCCATTTACCGGGAGACAGATCCTGTACCTGGTGGGCTATGCCGTTGTGGATACCAGCTGTTGCGGTGTCGGCGGCTGTGGCTATGTGCGGGTGCCGGGGTTCATCCGGCAGTGGAGGTACAAAAAAAACGCACAGGATGAGGCGGTCTCACAGGTGGAACCGCTGCTGGATCCGAACGTTCAGGATGAGGTCCGAAAATTAATCCAGCAAAAGGAAATGGTGGATCAGGTGATATTCGCATAGATGCGTCGGGGATTTTTGAACCGGATCGGATTTTGAACAATGCAGTAATGTAACCTGGGGTTGACGTGCTTCTGTGTCGGCAGTGGAGTCGGTTATGAGAACCGGGAACGGATATAGGCCTCGAGGTCATCGAGCAGGCGACGCCGGTCAGAACTCAACTCGCCGGCCTGTTTAAGCTTTGTGATTTCGGCTATCGCCTGTGCCGGCGTTGTGCGCCGGTTTTGGCGGTAATCGATGATGGCATCCTCTGATTTTAACGGATTGACACGCTGCAGGTAATCGCTGAACTCCCGATGAAAAGATTCCGGCGCATGGGTCGGAAAATTTCTGCACAGCGCTCGCCGGGCAAGCGCCCGGGCATCTGGGCTTGAAAACTCATCGACCAGCCGGGCCTTTTTTTTCGGGGAAGCCCGGTGAAACGCACGGCATCGTTTTTCATCGTCCCGGGAATAAAACCCGATTTGATACAGCGAAGCATCCGGATCCAGGTCCGGGACAAACGGGTAACGGAACTGCTGGTAATACTTTATGATTTGCTGGAAAAGCTCCGGATTTTGCTGCAGCCATTGAATGTTATTTTTGCAGATAGCGCGGCGTTCCTCCCCCAGGCGCTGCCAGTAGCGATTGTGCGGCGGCAGCAGGATACCGGGCTCCCCGAAGCGTTTGCGGACAACCCAGGTGGTCTCGGCGATGGATTCCACCGTGGTTTGCTGCAGCTCCGGCAGGTCCAGCCGCAGCCACAGACTCTGGTTGGGATACGGAATCGAGTTGGCGATGGAAATCACCGGCACCTGATAATTCTGTCCGGAACCGTATTCCCCCGCGACCATCAGGGCTTTGCGATGGTCGCCGCCGGCACTTTGAAAAACAATGGGCAACTCGCCGGTACGATGCAGGTCGGTTTCTTTGTCAAAATAGCCTTCCAGGTAGTCCCACGTTTTCTTTTTTTTGAAAAACCGGCGTGCCAGTTCCAGCGTGGTTTCCACATCCACCAGGGCATCATGGGCCTGACCGGCGGCCAGGTGATTGGCCGAACCCAGGTGTTCCAGCTTCAGCGATGGTTTACCGTCGATTTCCGGCCAGGTTAATACCTCTCTTTTATAAAGCCAGTAAATGATGGTCATGGGAAACAGGTCCATGCGGCCGCAGCCGTTTTTATATTGATGGGTGTAAGGGGGCAACAGATTGCGGTGAAAGGCGAACCGCAAAAATTCGTCGTCAAATCCCAGGCTGTTATACCCGAGGCTGATGGTGTTGTCCTGGTTCATGAGACGGTGGATTTGCACCGTGGCCTCGTATTCACACAATCCCGAGGAAAAAGCGCTGATGGAAATGCGGTTGGTCAAAATCGCCGCGGGAGACGGAACCACATCCGGCCGCAGCCTGACTTTGATGTCATGGCGGTTAATCTCGTTGAGCCGTCGGTCGGTGCGGATGGCCGCAAACTGCAGAACCTGGTCAAAGGCCCTGTTCAGCCCGGTGGTTTCGATGTCGTAAAAAAGGAAAGTGGTTTCCATGGGATCGCGCAAATAATTGAAGATTTGATGTTTTGGTCATAGAAGTGGTTAAAAATTTCAGACTCTGCGATCCATGGGATTTTGTCAAGATTAAAAAACACCTTGTTGTTGGATATTAATTTGTCTCCAGGTCCATGATTTCGGACTCCATGGCAACCGACGGTGGGGCGAGAACTGCGGGAAGCTTTTATCAGCCAGCTGTCGATGTGCTGACCGAGGAAGTTTTCAACCGATTTGGAATCGATTTTATAGCCGCACAATTTTTCAGTGTTTTCACTCAACAGTTCGACAAATATCTTGTTGGGTCCGGAAATGATTTTGTTCCAGGCTTCGGGTAAAAAATCGGCCGCCATTTTTTGCTTTTTTTTCTGAAAAAGTGTTTTGGCCGCCTTTAGCGCCTGACCCCGGGCGACTCTGTTTTTCATCAGCAAATCAATAAGCTGAGGAACATAGGCATCCGGCTTCTGCTTTAAAAGATCAGATGAATTGGCGGCATAATCGGGATACACCTCCTCGACGTTAAAAATGTCCCAATCCAGAAAGGATAGCAATCGCAAAACAACGGCCTGTTTGGTGGCGGCCTCATCAAAGGTTGCCAGTTTCTTGTTTGATTTCAGGTCGTCAATAAACGCTATGATCTGCTTTTTCATGATTTCCTCCGGCTTTTCACCTGCCGCCGCAAAAACATACGGGAAACAGATGCTCATATCACTTCTAAAGATTTATCGGCGTGTTGGGGCAAAACTTGAGGGGGATTGTCGGCTTTGGTAAATGCATCGAGCGACGATGGGAAAGCTTCAGTTTCGCCGATCGTCTCTGTTCTCGTTCCCCTCTTTTCTAAAAGGGGGTTAGGGGGAATTTTCTAAAATTTTTCGCTCAATTATCAGTTGTCGCCGTATTATCCCCACAGCGCTCGAACCAGGGCTGCCAGGGCCAGCAGCAACAGCAGAATAAGCACTTTACGACGAAAGGCCTCGGCTTTGCTCTGGCGGAAAAAGCGACTGCCTATGCCCAGGCCTAAAATCATGGGAACCAGAAATGAGGCGCCCATGGTCGCGGTTTTGACGGTTACCAATCCCTGCTGCAGGCACATCAGGAAGGCCACAATGTCGGTTCCAAAAAAAAAGGCGATCAGCGAAGCACGTGAAACTGCGACACTGGCGGGACTGGAAAAATAAAATAGGATGACCGGTGGGCCCCCTATGGTCGCAGATCCATTTAAAAGGCCCGATAAAGCGCCAACGGCAACCGTTTTCCCCCTGCCGGGCATCTGCTTCAAGGCAAATCCGCGCCACAGCAAAACTACCACCAGCATGACCACCACAGCGATGGCGGCGCGCATGGGCCTGGGCGGGATATTGACCAGCAGGTAAACTCCGGCCGGAGTGCCGACGAGCACACCGGCTGACAGCCAGACCAGAGATTTCCAGTCCACCTGGCGCCATACCCGCGGCAGAAGCCACAGGCTGGCAACAACTTCGAGCATCAATATGATCGGCACGACTTCGGACGGCGGCAGCAGCAGAGTCACGCTCATCATGGCAATCATCGAAAATCCGAAGCCGCTGTAACCACGGATAATACCGGCCGATAGAATGGCGATCGCCAGATATGCCAGGGGCAAGATGCCCATTTGCGTGAGCGGCATCCCACCTGCATTGGATAGCGTATCAAACATGCAGCGACACGTCGATTTCACCTCTGGGCAAGGGGATAATAAACGCCGGGTGCCTGGACCGACGCAGCACGCTTTTGGCGACACTTCCTAAAAACGTATGGGTGATACCTTTTTCGTGGGCCCCCATGACGATGGCGTCGCAATTGAGCGCTTCGGTTGTTTTCAGGATCTCTTCAGCCGGATAGCCCTTGCAGACATTGATCGACTCAATCGTGTCCTTGACCTGCTGCTCACCCTGAAGCTGTTTTTCGCAAAATATCTCAAGCCGTTTTTTAATCCGTTCGATCACATGGTCCAGCCCTTCTTTCAGCAGCTTTTCTCGATCCTTCTTGTCGAGGTAAGTCATGAGGGTGAATTGCGCGTCTGGAGACATTTTTCCGACGACATGCAAAATAATTATTTTTGCATCTAACTTTTTCGCCAAATAAAGGGCATAGTGAAAGGCATAAGCGGCGTTTGTTGACAAATCGGTGGCATATAGGATTTTTTGAATATAAGGTTCCATGGTATTTCCCCCTCGCTGCACTAAGGTATGCGTAACCGTATGGACACTTGGTCGCTTCGCGGCTTTTTTTTACTTCAAGATTTTTTTACAAATGATTGCAGGCCTCCACATTGGCCTTGGTTCAATATCCCAGAAGCTTGGGCAGCCAGAGCGAAAGGATCGGCACGAAGGCGATGAGAAAGACCGCCGATATCTCCACGATGGAAAACGGTACCGCCTTCAGTGAAATTTCCTCGATGCTGGTATCCCCGATGCCCGATGCAATGAACAGGTTTTCACCCAGCGGCGGGGTTTCGAATCCGATTTCACAGCAGCACACGAATACAATGCCGAAATGAATCGGGTCGACGCCCAGCTTGACCATCACCGGAAGAAGCACGGGGGTCAGAATCATAATGGTGGCCAATGTCTCCATAAACATGCCCACGAAGATCAGAAAGGCGATTACCAGCACCCAGATGATGAAAAGGTTACTGGTCATCGCCAGCAGGCCGTTGGCGACGATCTCTGGAATCCGGTACTGCACCAGAAGCCTACCGAAGGTACGGGCGGTGAACATGATCAAAAGGACCCGTCCGGTGAGCCAGGTACAGGCCTCCAAAGATTTGGAGCCCCCTCCCAGTTTAAGTTCCTTGTGGATGAAAACACCGACAAAAAGGGTGTAGAAGATCGCCACCACGGCCGCTTCTGTAGGGGTAAAAAAGCCGCTGTAAATTCCTCCCAGAATCACCACGGGCGCCAGGATGGACCAGATCCCTTCTCTGAGCGCCTTTACAACGTTGGCAAACGACCAGCCAGACGTGCTGCCCTTATACCCCTTTTTGCGGCAAAGATAATAATTGACCGTCATCAGGCCCGCCGCAATAATCAGCCCCGGAATAAAGCCGGCGATGAACAGCTTTGAAATGGATTGATTGCCGGAAACGCCATAGATCACCATGGGGATGCTCGGCGGGATGACCACACCCAGCCCTCCTGAGGATGCCGTGACCGCCGATGCAAAGCCCTTGTCATAGCCCCGGTTGATCATGGCCGGAATCATCAGCATGCCCACGGCCGCAGTGGTTGCCGGGCCGGAGCCTGAAATCGCGCCGAAAAACAGGCAGGCCAGAACCGT
>JAOZSC010000223.1 GCA_029939875.1 Desulfobacterales bacterium | reverse complement strand
AAAAGGCATGAAACACTTATCCGTGCTCGGATCAACGGGATCAATCGGCTGCAATGTTCTCAGCATTGTGAAAATGTTTCCGCAACAGTTTGCAGTAAAAACCCTGGCGGCCCGATCAAACGTCACCCTGCTGGCGCGTCAGATCGAGCGTTTTGCACCCGAGTTGGCGGTGGTGTTCGACGAACAACGGGCCCGGCAGTTGCAAGATCTTCTGCCTGCCGGAGCCGATGTACAGATTCTTTACGGTGAAAACGGTTATCGGACCGCTGCCGCCTATGAGGGCGTGGACATGACAGTGGCGGCCATGGTCGGTGCTGCCGGGCTGATGCCCGCTTTAGCGGCCATTGAGGCCGGTAAAACTCTGGCGCTGGCCAACAAGGAAACCCTGGTGATGGCCGGTGATTATGTCATGGCAAAGGCTGCTGAAAAAAAGGTGGACATTTTGCCGATTGACAGTGAACACAGTGCCATTTTTCAATGTCTGCAGGGCCAACGCTCCGCTGATGTGGACCGGATTCTGCTGACAGCTTCGGGAGGACCGTTTTTAAACCGCCCCCGCTCCGAATTTGCGGCCATTACGCCTGAAGAAGCCCTGCAGCATCCCAACTGGAAAATGGGCCCGAAAATCACCATTGATTCGGCCACGTTAATGAACAAGGGCCTGGAGGTGCTGGAGGCCAAATGCCTGTTTGGCGTTTCCCATGAGAAAATCCAGGTGGTGGTTCATCCCCAGAGCGTGATCCATTCGATGGTGGCCTATAAAGATGGATCTATTATCGCTCAGCTGGGAATACCGGACATGAAAACCGCCATTGGCTATGCGCTTTCCTATCCGCAGCGGCTGCCGCTTGGCCAACCGCTGCCGCGGTTTAATTCCGAACTGGCGCTGACTTTCAAGACGCCCGATTTTGATAAATTTCCCTGTTTGAAACTGGCTTTTCAGGCCTGTGAGGCCGGGGGCAGCCTGCCGGCGGTTTTAAACGCCGCCAATGAAGTTGCGGTCCATGCTTTTTTGGAGCAGTCCATTGGTTTTTTGGAAATTGCGCGGATTATCGGCGCTACCATGGAAAACCACGTGCTTATCGTCCGGCCCGAGCTGACGGATATCCTCGCGTCTGATCAATGGGCCCGCCGTCAGGCAAAAAAGGAAATTGAAAAATTGCGGCCATAGCGTGTCATACGCCCAACCGCCATTTAACTGTAAACCATTGAACATTAATTGATTTTATGACTACCAATATATTTGCTTTTGTTGTCGTTCTGGGTGTGCTGATTTTTTTCCACGAATTCGGCCACTTTATTGTTGCCCGCCTGTTCGGAGTCGGGGTGGAGAAATTTTCCCTGGGTTTTGGACCGCGGCTTTTCGGCAAAAAAATCGGTATCACTGATTACCGTCTTTCCGCCATCCCCCTGGGCGGCTATGTCAAAATGATCGGTGAGGATCCGGATGCCGAGGTGGCGCCCGGAGATATCCCCATCTCTTTTACCCACAAACACGTTGCCAAACGGATCCTGATCGTGGCGGCCGGCCCACTGTTCAATATATTTCTGGCCGTCGTTATTTTTTTCGGTATTTTTGCATTTTCCGGCACCTATATCATCAAGCCGTCCATCGGCGAGGTGAGACCGGGTTCGCCGGCCTTTGCGGCGGGACTGCAAAAAGGCGATCTGATTACTGCCATTGATGGCGCCAGAATTTCCAACTGGGATGAAATGGCAAAATTTATAAATGCCAGTAAGGGACAAGCCATCCGGGTGACCGTGCGCCGGAATGATTCCAGCCGGGAACTTTCAATTAGACCCAAGCAGGTGACCACGCAGAATATTTTCGGTGAAGACATCCAGCGCTACATTATCGGCATTACCGCCTCGGGGGATGTCGAGACCAAAAAGTTGAACCTGGGTCAGGCATTTTCAGAAAGCCTGGCCCAGACCTATCGGGTTTCGAGGTTGATGGTCGTCATCATTGCCAAGCTGATCAAGGGCGATATTTCCGCCAAAACCCTTGGTGGTCCGATAATGATAGCCCAGATGGCCGGCGACTCCGCCAAAGCCGGCATGGTCAGCCTGATTTCATTTATTGCGCTGATCAGCATAAACCTGGCAATCATCAACCTGTTGCCCATACCGATACTGGACGGCGGCCACCTGCTGTTTTTTCTAATAGAAGCCGTGAAAGGAAGTCCGGTCAGCATCAAGGTCCGGGAAGTCGCGCAGCAGGTCGGGCTGTTTGTTTTGATTTTGCTGATGATCCTGGTGTTTTACAATGACATTACGCGGTTGTTTTTCAGCTGACCGTGTGAGGCGTTTGATATAGTCTCTTAATTTCATTTCTAACCATTTTCCCAATTTGATACGATCATGCCACATCGACTTGAGATAGCGTTAAAGGAAGATTTGTTTGATGCGGAAGGGGAGGGGGTTCGCCGCAAGGCTGAAGATTATTTCGGTCTGCAACTGGACAGCGTGCGTACCATTTCTGTGGTGACCCTTGACTGTGACCTGAATGCCGAGCAATTGCAGGCCGTGCAGGCGGAAATTTTTACCAATCCGGTTACTCAGATCTCGTCCTACGGTCCCTTGCCCATCGACTTTGACTGGACCGTGTGGGTTGGTTATCGGCCGGGGGTCCGCGATAATCCCGGCAGCACCGCCGTTGAAGCCGTTGAGGACCTGCTGCAGCTGAAATTGGCGCCCGGGCAGGCGATATACACTTCCCGGCGTTTTTGCATTAAGGGGCGAGGGCTCACCGCCGTCGATATGGATAAAATTGCTGCTGAACTGCTGGCCAATGACATCATCCAGCAGTGGAAGGTTTTTTCAGCCCGGCAGTGGGATCCGGCTCAGGGTATCGGATTTATCATCCCCCGGGTGATTCTCAATCACGTTCCCACGGTGACCACCATTGCGGTGGACAGCGATCGATCCTTACAAAAAATCAGTGATGAACGCGGCCTGGCGCTGAATCTAAATGACATTCCCACCATTCGCGCTTACTTCCAGGATCCGGGTACACGCGCGGCCCGCCAACAGGTCGGGCTGGGCGATCCCACTGATGTGGAGCTGGAATATATTTCCCAGGCCCGCAGCGATCACTGCAATCACAACACTTTTCGCGGGCTGTTTCGTTACACTGATCGTGCCGTCGGCCGCAGCGAAGTGGTAGACAATTTGTTTAAAACCTGCATTGAGGCGCCTACCCTGGAGTTGAAGGCGAAAAAACCGTGGGTGGTATCGGTGCTGTGGGACAATGCCGGCGCAGGGCGCTTTGACCGGGATCACTATTACGTCATCACGGGGGAAACCCATAATTCTCCTTCCAATATGGAAGCTTACGGGGGTGCCATCACGGGTATTGTAGGGGTTTACCGGGATCCGCTCGGAACCGGCAAAGGATCCAAGCTGGTCATGGGCGGCTATGGCTACTGCGTGGGACCGCGGGACTATGGCGGGGATCTCAACCCGCACCTTCATCCCCGACGCCTGCTTGACGGGGTCGTGGAAGGGGTGCGGGACGGCGGCAATAAAAGCGGCATTCCCACCACCTTCGGCCAGGTGATTTTCCATCCGGGATACCTGGGCAAATGCCTGGTCTTTGTGACCGCGCTGGGGATCATGCCGGCGCAGATCAAAGGAGAGCCAGCCGAGCAGAAACGCACCCGGCCCGGGCAACTGGTGATCATGTGTGGGGGCAGGGTGGGCAAAGACGGCATCCATGGTGTGACGGCGGCCTCCGAAACATTTTCAGAGCATACCCCGGCCGGACATGTACAGATCGGCGACCCCTATACCCAGAAAAAAATGCATGATTTTTTGCTGGAAGCCCGGGATGAAGACCTGATCCGGTTTATCACCGATAACGGCGGCGGTGGGCTGTCCTCATCGGTAGGCGAGTCGGCGCTATTTTCAAACGGATGTGAGATCGAGCTTGAAAAGGTGCCCTTGAAATATGAGGGCCTTGATCAATGGGAAATATGGGTGTCCGAATCCCAGGAACGTATGACCGTAGCCATTGATCCTGACGATCGGGAGCGTTTTTTTGAACTTTCCGGCAAACATGCCGTCGAAAGCACCGTTATCGGCCGTTACACCGATTCAGGCAAACTGCACATCACCTATAACGGCACCACCTGTGCTTACGTGGATCTGGATTTGCTGGAATCCGGTTTCCCCCAATGGGAGTTTGAGGCGCAATGGATGCCAGCGCATCAGCGCGGCCTGCATGAGCCGGTTCTGACCCCCCCGGCCGACTACGGTATGCTGTTGAAGGACGTGATTCGCCGGCCCAATATCGCTTCCACTGAATGGATCATCCGCCAGTATGATCATGAAGTTCAAGGTACCAGCGTGGTAAAACCCCTGGTGGGAGCCCAGCGTGATGTTAACAGCGATGCGGCTGTCATCCGCCCGGTGCTTTTTTCTAACCGCGGTCTGGCTTTTTGCCAGGCGTTGCTGCCGGCATACTCCGCCATTGATGCCTACCACATGACCGCCTGCAGCATAGATGAAGCCGTGCGCCGGATTATCGCGGTGGGGGGTGATCTGGCGCAAGTCGGCGGGGTGGACAATTTTTGCTGGCCCAACATTCAGTACGATACCCGGCAAAACCCTGACGGTAAATTCAAGGCCGCCCAACTGGTGCGGGCCTGTCGGGCATTGCGCGAAACCTGCCTGGCCTATGGAATTCCACTGCTTTCGGGCAAAGACAGCATGTACGTGGATGGAAACCTGCCCGGGCGTTATGGGGAAACCCACAAGGTATCAGCGCTTGAAACCCTTCAATTTTCCGCTACCAGCATTGTCGGTGATGTTGTCAAATGCGTCACTATGGACAGCAAGATGGCTGGGGACTTGCTGTATGTCATAGGGACCACCCGCAATGAACTGGGGGGCTCGGAATACTATGAGCACCTCGGGTATGTAGGCTGCAATGTTCCCGAAGTGCGCCCCGATGAGTGCCTGCCCCTGTATCGCGGGCTGCAGGCGGCGATTGATCAGGGGCTGGTGGCCTCGGCGCACGGCATTTACCGCGGTGGGCTGGCGGTGCACCTGGCCATGGTGGCCATGGGCGGCAATCTCGGTCTGGACGTTGATCTTTTCCGGGTGGCACTCGACGGTGTGCAGCGCGATGATACTGTGCTGTTCTCTGAATCTGCCGGGCGGTTTGTCGTGACGGTTGCCC
>JAOZSC010000007.1:16586-18459 GCA_029939875.1 Desulfobacterales bacterium | reverse complement strand
CGGATCCGATGAGAACATGATTGCCCACCTCCGGCCGGGAATAGCAGCCAATGTCGCCGTCTGATATCAGGGGTCCGACCGCTTCGTAGTTCATCCCCGCAGGTGACGGCACGTGCGCAACTTCCTGGCGCAGGGCACGGGTCTTGATACGCATACCTTCTTCAACCCCTGCCAGCCGGTTGATGAGAAACGAATGCGGACCGGCCACATTGATGACGACCGGGGCATCAATTTCAGTTCCATTTTTGAGGGTGATTCCGGCCACGCGACCGACTGCCCGGCGGATATCAACCACTTCGGCATTAAAAAGAAATTTTCCGCCCCGGGCCTCGGCCGCTACCTGGACATTGTGGGTGGAAAGCACCGGATCCGTGATGTAGCCTGACTCGGGGACAAAGATGGCCCCGTCAATTGACTCACCGGTGGGTTGTCCAAAACCGGCTTCATCCGGCAGCCTGGGCGGGCCGTATTTTTGCGTGTCGATAAACGGGAATCTTTTTTTCAGTTGCGCGGTATCCAGTTGTTCGTAATCAACGCCAAGTTCGTCCAGGCTGCGCATGACCTTTTTCAGGCCTTTGTTGCGCTCGGTTTTGACAACCAGGCACCCGACATTAATGTATTTGGCCAGTGCCCTGTCGTCTTTAACTTCAAGGTACTTTTGCCAGTCCAGCCAATAGAAATAACTCTCACGGGCCATTGCCACCCCTTCCGGCGTTGAGTAGTGCAGGCGAATCACTGCACAGGAATTGGATGTCGATCCGTGACCGGCTGCTGACAGCCTGTCGACGTTTAAAGTTTTATAGCCTTTTTTAGCAAGCTCAAATGCAACGCAGCAGCCGATTACGCCGGCGCCGATGATGATGGCATCATAATTTTCAGACATTGGTGAACCTCCCATGTTGGTTTAACTTTTTTGCCAATTTTCATTGAGCATTTTTTCAGTTGGATGCTTGGAAATTAATACCTCAGTTGAGCGAAAGTCGAGGGTACCCCAGATTCAAGGCGTCCAAGGGCGAAGTTGTAGCCCGCTACCGCGACGAGCCCCTGGCAACGCAGAAGATGGGGCACTATTTCCTTGAAATCCAGCAAATCTTATAGCATATTGTGGATTCGAATTCCCAGCTGTTTTACACAATAAGCCATAAGTTAAATTTTGATAATCAGGCCAATGATCTCGGATTGCGCCCCGTGCAAAAAAGGAAATGGTAACATGATCACACTCAAAGACAAACTCTCCCATCTTTCCTATCTCCAGGCCTGCAAGCTGCTCGGCGCCCAGGGCAAGCAGTTGATTATGGCCGGCGGGAAATATGACATCGATCTGTTTGGGCAGGTTACGCTCACCAGCCGGCGGTTCTATCTGGATCTGGCCGAAGCAGCGGTGGAAATAATCCTGGATCCTTTCAAACCCCAACGCTTGAAAATAGGATGCAACGTCTGCTCGACAGCCTGTGAGCATCAGGGCGCAGCCCTGTCACTGATCCTCGAGGAAAAACTCTCCCTGGGGCTGGCAGCGCCGCCGCCTGAAAGGGTCCCCATGGAAAGCTTGAGCGAAAAAGCGCTTGTCAGCCAGGCGATTGCCGAGCGCAAGGAAAGGGCGCAAAAGGAGAAAATGCGCTTGAAGTCCATGGACCCGCGACAATTGTGGACCGATTACATCATTACCAGTTACGGCAGTGGAAAGAGTTATCGGATTGCCCTCAGGGGCTGGCAGCCGGGGGAGTCGTACTGCTCCTGTCCGGATTTTCGCAAAAACACTCTCGGCACCTGCAAGCACATTCTCTACGCCCTGGATAAGGTCAACAAAAAATTTAAAAAGGTCGAGCGGGAGACACCCGCTCCCATCAAAGAGATCTGTGTCTACCTGCGTTAG
>JAOZSC010000007.1:0-16576 GCA_029939875.1 Desulfobacterales bacterium | reverse complement strand
TGATAATCCAAAATATCAATTCCCTATGCGATGGTCTCATAACTACGACGGTGAACCCGGAATGGCTGTTGAACAATATTATTCCTGTTGCATCGCTGATGATGGATCGTTTGACTCCTGGGATAGCAATGGCAATGGCATCTTTGCTGAATGGAATGTTGGAGGATACGATTTATTTGATCCTATGATTGATGTGTACTTTGGACGACTTGCCTGCAGAAATCGCAGCACTCCTGACGCCGTTTAAAGGCAAATCAATAAAAAACA
Organism: Desulfobacterales bacterium; assembly: GCA_029939875.1. Classification (GTDB taxonomy): domain Bacteria; phylum Desulfobacterota; class Desulfobacteria; order Desulfobacterales; family JAFDCJ01; genus JAFDCJ01. Next base: position 16,309 of record JAOZSC010000007.1, on the reverse strand, counting down.
TTAAGGGCTTGATCCGCTGCATCCGGCGGCTGGAGGGCCTCGGCGCCGGTGTGACCATCTATCCGGATGCCGAAGAATACATCAATCACAATTTATTTCAGCAGCAAATGGCCAAAACCGTGGCCGAGATTCGCAAAGACCCCCGCAATCACCCCTTGCGCAAAAGCCTGCTGAATACCGAATTGCTTCCTTACCAGCTGGCCGGGGTGGCCTTTGCTGCTGGCGTTGGCCGGGCGATTCTGGCTGATGACATGGGGCTGGGCAAAACCATCCAGGGAATCGGGGTGGCCGAACTGCTGTCCCGTCATGGGTCCGTCTCTAAAGTCCTGGTGATCTGCCCGGCTTCCCTGAAATCCCAGTGGCGCCTTGAGATCAATCGGTTCAGCATCCGCAGCTGCCAGCTGGTGCTGGGCAGCGCCAAGGATCGTCCGGCGCAGTATGACAGTGACAGTTTTTTTACTATTTGCAACTACGAGCAGGTACTGCGGGATTTTTTATCCATCGAGCGGGTTAAATGGGACCTGATTATCCTCGATGAGGGGCAGCGGATAAAAAACTGGGAGGCCAAAACAAGCCGGATCATCAAAGCCCTGCAATCTCCGTTTGCCCTGGTGTTGTCGGGAACCCCTCTTGAAAACCGGATCGATGAGCTTTTTTCGGTGGTGGAATTTATTGATGACCGCCGGCTGGGACCAGCCTTCCGGTTTTTCAACCGCCACAAGGTGGTCGATGAAAAAGGCAAACTGCTGGGCTACAAGAACCTTGATAAACTGCGGGCCAAACTCAAACCCGTTTTGCTGCGGCGTACCCGCAAAAAAGTCGCTAGGGATCTGCCTCCGCGGACCACCCGGATTTTGAGGATCGCGCCTACTGAAGAACAGCTGGATCTGCAAAAAGGCCACCGGCAGATCATTCAGACCATTATCCAAAAAAAGTATCTGACGGAAATGGACCTGCTGAGGCTTCAAAAAGCGCTGCTGATGTGCCGAATGTGCGCTAACAGCACTTTTTTAGTGGATAAACAGGCACCGGGGTATTCCAGCAAACTGGAAGAACTACATCAGTTGCTGGAGCAGCTTGCGGCAGAACAAGACCGTAAGATCGTCCTGTTTTCCGAATGGACCACCATGCTGAACTTGATTGAACCGCTGCTCGAAAAACAACAACTGAATTATGTCAGGCTGGACGGTTCGGTACCCCAGAAAAAACGACAGGGACTCATCCACCAGTTCCAGAATGATTCCACCTGCAAACTTTTTATTACCACCAATGCCGGTGCGACAGGGCTGAACCTGCAGGCGGCCAATACCGTCATCAATGTCGATTTGCCCTGGAATCCCGCCTTGCTTGAACAGCGCATCAGCCGGGTCCACCGCATGGGCCAGAAACGGCCGATTCAGGTGTTTTTGCTGGTAACCAAAGACACCCTGGAGGAAAATCTTCTGACAACCCTTTCGGCCAAGCATGAACTCTCGCTGGCGGTGCTCGATCCTGAATCGGATACGGCGCAAGTTGATATGGCGGTCGGCATGGAAGAGCTGCAACGCAGACTGGAGATCCTGCTGGGTGAAAAACCGCCGGCAGCCGAAGATGAAAGCATGAAGCACCGGGTCGAAAAAGAAGCCCGGGCACTGGCAAGAAAAGAAAAGATTGCCGCGGCCGGCGGACAAATGGTCGGGGCGGCTTTTGCCTTTATCGGCGAGATGCTTTCCGGCGATGATGAACCCGGAGAGATAGCCCAACTGGCAGGGGCGTTCAAATCCAAACTTGGCGATTGTATGGAAAAAGGGCCAGACGGCAGCCTGAAAATGACCATTTCGATTCCAAACGAAGCGTTTCTTGAAAACATGGCCCAATCGCTGGCCCGGATGGTGCGTGCCGGGCAAAGATGAATCTCAGTTGCTCAGCCTGGTCCCCGTTATAGCCGTTGCCCAAGAATGCAGCAGTGGCACCGTCAGGATGATGTTGTCCGTGAATATCCTTTCCGGACTTTCCCGTCTTGCCGCGGCGAAGCTTCAGCGAAGACGGGTCCGTCCGGCAATTGATTGGTGAGAGCATGAATTCGTCATGACTATTTTGCTATTGACAGCGAGTTAAAACACCTGGAAACAAAAGGAGAGCCCATGGAACCCTTTTCAATTGATGCGCAAAAGTGCAATCAGGATGAGCTGTGCGTGAACGTGTGCCCCACAGGTGTGATCCGGATGCCATCCGGCGCAGATGGGACACCGGTGCCCACCGCTGATTTTTCGGACTGGTGCTTGGCCTGCGGCCACTGCGTGGCGGTGTGCCCGACTGAGGCCTTCCGCCTTCAATGGCTGGGCTCTGAAAAGTGTCTGCCGGTTGAAAAAAGCCTTCGTCTGACTGCCCAGCAGGCCGAACAGTTTTTGCGGTCACGCCGTTCCATCCGTAATTTCAAGGATAAACCGGTGGAAAGGGACAAGCTGGAAAAACTTTTACAGATGGCTTGCTATGCGCCATCGGCCAAAAACAGCCAGCCCTGGCACTGGACGGTGGTTGAAGATTCGGCCGAGGTGCGACGCCTGGCGGCCATGGTGGTGGACTGGATGCGAGCGGTAATTGACCTGTATCCGCAGCAGGCAAAGGAACGAGGGCTGCTGCGGGTGGTGGCGGCCTGGGATGCCGGTGAGGAGAAGATTTGTCGAGGGGCTCCCCACGTTATCGTGGTTCACGGCGATAAGGATTACGGCTTTGGTGCCGAGGACGGCGCGCTGGCTCTATCCCATTTGGAGCTGTTTGCACCGGTGCTTGGCCTGGGGTCATGCTGGGGCGGTTATTTTTACTCGGCAGTCAATCTGCATCCGCCCCTTTTTAAAGCCCTGGGGCTGCCCGCGGATCACCGGGCCTTCGGCGCGGTGATGGTGGGCTATCCAGTATTTCGGTACCAACGGCTGCCCCAGCGCAACAAGATCCGGGTCGTATGGCGGTAAAGCGATTTTAAAGCTGCAACGCAAACCCTGGCATGATCGTTGACCGCTGGTGCCCGCCTGAAAAAAGCCGCAAGGACTTCACCGACCCGGCAGAACTGTCGGGTCGGTTCCTCCGTGCACAAAACAATATGCACCGATGTCAAGTGGTTCAGGGTTCAACGTTTAGGTTGGAACCGATCAGTTTGGATTACAGTTACCCCCCCCCACCTCCAATATCCCACCGGAGGGGGAGGAAGGTTACTTCCTTCCCCTCTCTTCCCACCGGGTTTGCCGCTCAGCACACCGGATGGAGATATCGCCACAGGCCAACATGTCGGTTTGCTGTAAGAGGCTATTTTTCGATATGTTTTGATTGTCTGTAAACGGCGTACATCCGGTAGGAAAATCCGATAATGAGGGTTGCGCTGATCAGGATGATAAAATTGGAGGAAAAAAAAGTCATGATAAACATGTAGGGATTGTTTAGCCCGTAAGAAGAAATCAGCAGATGGATGCCGAAATATAAAAAAAAAGCCCCAATCAAAACTAACGCCACCTGTCGAATCCACCAAAATTTATTCATCAGGATCAACTTTCGAAATCCAAAAGAATGTTAAAAGCGCTGATAAAGTCTTTAGAAAACAAGTTCACGAATCCCTGAATCCTCTTCGTCAAATAAATTTTAAATCTCAAATTTTAAATGACCCAAACATATTGCTTTCGTAACAGGTTCGATTAACCCTTTAGGGCAGCAGCGCAAGGCTCAGCCACGGCAGGTAGGTGATCAGTGCCAGGGCGAACAGCAAAATTGCGATGAAGGGCAGCGAGGCGACGTACAGCTCCAGCACCGGTTTTTCAAAACGCATGCAGGCGATAAACAGGTTGATGCCCAGGGGCGGGATGGAGGCTCCGATTTCCAGATTGGCCAGAAAAATGATTCCCAGGTGAATAGGATCGATCCCATAGGCCTGGCCAATGGGCGTGAGCAGAGGCACCACCACTACCAGTGCGGAAAATATGCCCATGGTGCATCCAACGGCCAGCAGAAAAAAGTTGAGTACCACCATAAAAATGATCCGGCTGTGGATGTGGGCCTTAAAAAAATCGAGCAGCCGCATGGGAATTTCCGCGTCGATGAGGTAATTGGTCAGACCCATGGCCGCACCGAGGATGATCAGCACTGCTCCGACCAGAACCATGCTTTTTTTCATGATCTCCGGCAGTTTTGCCAACGGGATATCCCGGTAGACAATCATTTCCACTAAAAGTACGTAAACCGCCGTGATGGCGGCCGCTTCGCTGACAGCAAAATAGCCGGTGTAAATTCCTCCCAGCACAAGAAAGGGCAGCGGCAGTTCCCACAGGAGTTCCCTGGCGGCACCGGCCAGTTCTTTCAGGTGAAAGGGTGTTTTAGGGACATCCATCCGGCTGGATTTAACCATACAAAAAGCGCTAAGCAGTATCACCAGCAGAATGCCCGGTAAAATACCCGCAATGAAAAGCTGGTCGATCCGGACCTTGGCGACAATGGCGTAAATGATCAGCGGCAGGCTCGGGGGAAAAAGTAGTCCCAGGGTGCCGGAAGTGGTCAACAGGCCGAGGGAAAATTTCTCCGGATACCGCCCCTGCGTCATGGCCGGCAAAAGAATGCCTCCCAGGGCGATGATGGTCAGTCCCGTGGCTCCGGTCAGAGCGGTGAAAACGGCACAGGTGATCAGGGCGATGATTGAAAGTCCGCCGGGCATCCAGCCCAGGATCGCGTTGGAAAACCGGATGAGCCGTTTTGGCGCCCCGCTTTCCGACAGTAGATAGCCCGCGAAGGTAAACAGTGGTATGGCTACCAGCACGGGGGTGGTGGCCATGCGATGCATTTCAATAATGATGGCCGAGATATCAATCTGGCTGTCGAAAAACAGGTAAAGGCTCAAACCGGAAATGACCACAAAAATGGGCGTGCCGATCAGCAGCAGGAAAAGAAACACGATGACAATCAGCACCAGGGTCATTTTTGTATTTTGTACTCCGGTTTGAGGGCATTTTTATGGATGTTCCTGATTTGTTTGGCGAAACGAAGGGCATAACGCAGGCTCATCAGGGCGAAGGTGACGGGAATGATCAGCTCGGGGATCCAGACCGGAAGGTTTAAAAAGACGGTGCTTCCCATCCGGGCCTCAAAACCGACGAACTTAACGGCGGCAAATGTCAGCAGACCGCAGATCGCAGCAGAAACAAGATGGGAAACAGCTCGCAAAAGGGCACTTTTTGTCCCGCGGACCCACCGCGTGAAAACATCGATGGTCAGATGCTTGTTTTCTCCGGCGGCAATGGCCGCTCCAATAAAGCCGACCCAGACCACCAGGTATCGAACCAGGGCATCACCCCATGCCAGTCCCGTGGAAAAAAAATTTCGCAGCACGATCTGAAAAAACGCCACCAGGATCATCACCGTCAGCAGGACGGTGATGAGCACCTGTTCCACACGGCCGATTTTTTCATCCAGCTGATCCCAGATATTCATCAGTGTCATTTTTTGGATTTTCGAAACGCCTCTAGCAGGTCGGTGACTTGGTTTTTAACCTTGGGCGAAAAGCTTTTTCCCATCTGGCGGGTCATGGCTTTGTGCGATATTTCCTCAAGCTGCTCAATTTGATCGTTTGAAGGCTTGATGAGTTTTACGCCATGGCGGATCATCACCTGGATGGCCTCCTGGTTTTCCTGCCGAATGATTTCCTTCAAGTGGGCCATATGTTTTGCACAAACTTCAACGAGGACTTTCCGGTTTTCCGGCGACAGCCGGTTGAAAGACTTCTGGGTGACAACGAGGGCACCGATGAGATACATCAGGGGCAGATCGGTCATGTATTTGGTCTTGGTAAACCATTGCAGGGAAATGGCACCGCTCGGCGGTGCGTAGACCACATCCACCAGACCGGTCTGAAGGCCTACCAGGACATCGGGCAGTGAGAGCGGGATGGCGGAAATTCTCGCTTCATCGAAAATGGCCTTGGCCATGGGGGCGTCCTCCCAGGTCCAGACCTTGGCTTTTCTTAAATCATCTACGGATGCGATGGGGACGGTGGACATCAGTCGGATAAATCCACCTTCGGACCATGCCAGCAGAGTAAAGCCCTTTTTTTCAAACCCTTTTTTGAAAAGCCCGGCCATGTTTTTTTCCACGTAATCGACTTCATCATAGGACTCAAAAAGAAAGGGGATTTGAAACACGTCCATTTCGCTGAATATGTTTGACAGGCCGGCAGAGGTCAGAACAGCCCCCTGAATCTGCCCAACATACATCTTGCGGATCATATCCTTTTCATCACCCAGGACCCCGCCGGCATAAATTTTAAACCGCACAGCACCGCTGGTCTTTTTTTTCAGTTCAGCATTAATTCCGTCAAAGGCTTCGATCCAAGAGCTGCCTTCCGGCGCCAGGGTGGCAATTTTGATCACGCTCTTGCCGGAGCCCGCGCCGGCTGTCAAAGCCAGCACAAGCACGGCCAGGATTGCCAACCCGATTGATTTGACTGTCTTTGTTCGCTTCATCAACGATTCTCCCGTTAAAAATATTCGTCGGTTTCGGTTAACAGCTCTTTGGCTTTAACGTGCGCCACGGTGTTGAGCAGGGTCAAATCGGGCTGGATATCCGCCGGGGTGTCGAGGACCTTTTCCAGGGTGGACACAAAGAGCTGACGGTCCAAGGCCTTGCGGGCGTAGTAGTTGGCATAATAGACCTCGGCCATCAAAAATTTTCCCCTGCCTATCTCAATGGCTTTTAAAAAATGATCCCGGGCACGGTCAAGATCACCGCCGGCGATGCGCGGCTTTGATGCCTCAATGATTCCCATGAAAATATGCGCTCCGCCGTAATAAAAGGCTTCGTCCAACTCCAGGACCCGGATCATTAACAATTCCATCCGGGGAATCTCGGCCCGGGCTTCCATGGAATGCATGTTCAACTTGATCCAGCTTCCCCAGCAGGACCCCGCCCAGAAAAGATAGGGGACGTCTTTTTTGCCCACCGCATCCACGCGGGCCTCAAATTTATCAAAAGAGCTTGAAACCGGGTTTTTGACCCCGATCTGCTCCAGGGCGCGCAACGCGTATTTTTTGGCGCTGGTGAAAAGCATGCGGGCATGATCTTTGTCTGTATCCTGGACAAAGGCTGACGCATAAGAGGCGTATGTCTGGGCGGCGGTGATCAGCAGGCGTTTGTTGTCGGGCACGGCTTCGACCATGCCGTCGATTAACATCAGGTAGGCGGGCATTCCCTGACGAACCAATTTCAGGTCGGATTGGCGGTTGGCAGATCTGGCGACGTCTTCCAGCAGCGAAGCAGTGGCTCCGACGGTCATGGTTTTGCTGGTGATACAGGCGGTGGGAAGGAGCAGGCACCCCAGTGCCAGGGCGCACCATCTGACAGTTTTCATTGAAAGCATTTATTAATCTTTCCCCAAAAAGGTGACTGGTGAAGTATAGAGGACCGTACCTTGTGCGTCAAGTAAAAAAGTACCACAATATATTGTGGTTGTTATCCTGTGAAAACGATTTTTCCCTCTTTGACGTCGAAAACGCCGCTGTAAGTGATCCGCAGCCGCAGCACCGAGGTAAATGACAAAAACCCCAGGGTCCAGAGCGGGTAGGGCAGCGTACAGCCCAGATTCTCTATCTCCTTGTGCAGGGTGGCGATTTCAGCGGCCAGCGTCGGGATATCCTCTGCCGAGGCAATGGCGCCCACCGGCAGGGGAATCCGGGCCTTGACTTCGCCGTGTTGGACCAGGCAGATCCCGCCGTCCATGGCCAGGACCTCATTGGCGGCCCGGGCCATGTCCGCATCAGCGCAGCCCATGATCATCAGGCCATGGGTTTCATGGGCGATGGTGGAGGCAATGCCGCCGAGACCCGGGCAGAACCCCTTAACAAAGCCTTTTCCCGCCTGGGTGCCTTTGCGGTTCATCAGCACGATTTTCAGAACGTCATTTTGCGGACGGTATTCACCCTCCTCGCAGGAAATCCCGAGATCCTGTCGGTCGGTTACCGTCTGATCGACAATGCGAATTACCGGCACTAGTGGGTTGCCGCCGATTTTTGAAACACGAAAGGCATCCACCGTCAACGGTTTAATTTTAAAGGGACGGTTGCCAGTGCCGCTTACCGGGCAGTCGCCGGCGGGCACCAGCAGGTTGCCGTTTTCAGCTACCGGCATCCCGCCGTAAATCACCAGCCGTGGTGTGGGCTGTTTTAACGAGGTGGCCACCAGCAGGTTGGCCTTGCGGCCCGGGGCAATGCCCCCGATTTGATGGTCGAGCTTGAAGTATCGGGCCGGATTGATGGTGGCCATCTGGATGGCCCGGACGGGATCGATGCCCAGGCCGATGGCTTCGGTGATCACCCAGTCCATGTTGCCCCGGCAGATGAGATGATCGGGAAAGATACCGTCGGTGACCAGCATCAGGCGGCTGGTATCGTAATACTGCAGTTTTTTCACCGCCTCGATTAAGCGTGGCAGATCCTGCCGGATGGATCCGTGGCGCAGCATCACCGCATAGCCCAGTCGCAGGCGGTCGATCACATCTGCCGAACTCAGGGATTCATGACAGGAGGTCACACCGGCTGCTGCAAGGCGGTTCAGCTTGTCCACATTGGCCCCGGTGGTGTGGCCTTCGATGAGCCGGTCGTGTTTTTGGGCCAGGGCCAGTCTTTTTTCAAGCTTTTCATCGCCGCGGACCAGCCGCAGGTAAGGGGTGACTTCGCTGACCGACAATACGCGGTCAACTGCCAGGGCCTGTCGCAGGTCCTCATCGGTCCACAGATCGCGGCCTTCGATGCCCGGAAAAGGCGGGGAGGCCACCGGCACCCCCGTGTAGATGTCGCCAATGCCCCGGGACAATTGCGCTGTCATGTTTAAATAAGGCCCGGCTCCCAGGGCGTTGGCCAGGTCGTGACCGTCATTGAAAAACCCGGTGGTCCCACGGGTGATAACGAAATCCATGTACGCCCGGGGGTTGCAGTACAGATCCGCATGGGCATGGGCATCGAAAAATCCCGGCAGGACAAAATCTCCCCCGGCATCGATCACCTTTGTGTTCGAACCGATCCGGTTGTCAGACGGTCCCACATAGATAATTTTATCACCGGCCAGGGCAACGTTTTGTTCCAAAATTTCCCCGGAATAAACATTGACCACCCTGCCGTTAATCAAACAAATGTCTGCCTGCATGGTGCTTGCCTCTTATATCGTTTGCATGAGACTTTGTAATAAAGTATTTTTTTCGATCAAATGTGTCGTTCGGTGACTCGTGCCCGAATTAAACAGTGAACCGCAGAACCGCAGAATATCGAAAGAATTCATCACTTCGATATTCGATATTTGTTTTTTTATACCCGTTCGAACCCGGATGGGTCAAACCTTTTCCGGTTACCAGTTTTTATAAACCATGGTTTTTTTGACATGCGGCGGTCTTTCACTTATACTGCCTGGGAGATCTGGAAATAATCCTGAATCTGGAGAAGCGTTGCATGTGTTCAGGATTACCGGATGGAACTCCGGCGGCAGCCCCGTCTTCAGCTTGCCTGGCATTGTCGTCACAACCGGGCGCTGATGTCCCTGCTGAAAGATTTCAATCACGTCAAGTCCTATCGTCATCGCAACGGTCTGAGGGAATTTAGGGCTTATCAGGGATTGAAGATGAGCAAATCAGCAAACAATGAATCCAGGCAGGTGGTCATTATGGATATGGCTGCCGTCACGGCCCTGGGAAATAACCTGGAAGAACTGTGGCAGGGGCTTGTGGCCGGCAGGAGCGGCATCGGGCCGGTCACACGCTTTTCCGTGGATGGCTATGCTGCAAAGATTGTCGCCGCTATTGATGATCTAAGCGCCTCCGGCGGCCGTTCCATGCTGCACGAATTGCTCGATCGCCTTTTGTCCCAGATGGGACCGGTGCCACCGGATGCTTTTCTGATTACTGCTACCTTGAAGGCCGGTATCGATAACCTCCAGTCGATATGTCGTGGCCGCCCGGCCGATTTTCAGGATGTTTTACTTTCTTCCCTGTGCGACATTGTCGGCCGGAAACTGGGCTTGACCGGCAGCGGTATGACCATCAGTGCCACCTGTGCTTCTTCGACCATCGCCCTGGCCCATGGTGCGGCCCTGATTGATGCCGGTCGGGCGGATGCGGTGCTGGTCTGCTGTGCGGAGATGATTACCGAATATGCATTTGCCGGATTTTCTTCTTTAAAGGCCCTGTCACTCGTTGCCTGCCGCCCTTTTGACCGCGACCGCAACGGACTGTCCCTTGGTGAAGGGGCGGCCGGGCTGCTGTTGATGAGTGCCGCCCGGGCCCGGCGGGAAAACCGAACTCACCTGGGCACCATCCTGGGCTGGGGGATTTCCAACGATGCCACTCATATCACGGCTCCGGCGAAAAGTGGCCAGGGGCTGGTTCAGGCCATTAACCGGGCGCTGACAACGGCCCATCGAAAAGCCGAAGAGATCTGTGCTGTAAACGCCCATGGCACCGGCACGGTTTACAACGATCTCATGGAGCTGACCGCCTTCCGGCAGGTTTTTGGCAACCGCCGACTGCCGGTGTATTCGGTAAAAGGCGCTATCGGGCATACCCTGGGAGTGGCCGGGGCCGTGGAGACCATCGTGGGAGTAAAAACCCTGGCGACCGGAACCGTGCCGCCCACCGCGGGATTTGTGCACCCCGAAAACGGTGCTGAAAATCTGGTAAGCTGCGAGCCGCAGACGGTCTCCGGGGATTGCCTGTTAACTACTAATTCAGGGTTCGGCGGCGTCAATGCCGTCCTGATTATCGGAAAGTAGCCTGTAAAATGAATGCCTACATTACCGGAATCGGCTGGATCACTGTGGATAGCAAGGGATGCGGCCGGGAGCATACGCATTTTTCCATGCCCGGCGGGCAGCTGGCGGAGATCAAGGCCTCAGACATTGCTGCCGAGCTGTATCCGAATTTCAGACGCCTGGACGCATACTCCCGACTGGGACTGGCGGCGGTCGCCTTTGCGCTGCGCGACGCCGGGTTGGATCAATGGGAGGCGAAACGCGACATCGGCATCATCGTCTCCACCGTCTACGGCTGTCTGGGCACCGATGTGGATTATTACATGACCGTGATACCGGAAGGGGGGTCCAACGCCAGTCCGGCACTTTTTTCCTACACCTCTGCCAACAGTTTTCTGGGCGAAGCCGCGATTTATTTCGGGCTGACCGGAACCGGTTTTGCTTTCGCCGAACAGCATCCCACGGGACTGGCTGCTTTGCAGGCCGGCCTGGTCAAGTTATTTCGGGAAGATTCGGGACAACTCCTGGCCGGTGTGTGCGACATCGGATGCCCACCGCTTTTCAACCAACCCGCCAGTGTGCCGGCCGGCGCCGTTTTTTTCATGCTGGAAAAATCCCGGGGCCGAAAAGCCCAATCGTACGGGCAGCTGCACTTGAGTGGAAGCGACCCCTTGCGGTTCAATGACAATCCAGTCACAGATCTGACGACCCTGGTTCAGCAATGCCTGGATTTTCGCCTTTAGTCCTATCAATAATATCGGTGATCATTACCGGGCGGTCGATAATTTCAGCCAGCGGCAGCACCGCGAGCCCCTTAGTTTTTATGCCGTTCAGGAGCAGTGCGATTTCGTTTAACCAGGCGGGCAGAAGCGATGGGCTTGGGGGGCTGGCATCGTGCAGGGCGACAATATCGCCGGGCTGAATGCGGTTTAATATTTTTTTTGCAATATTTTTTATCCGGCGGTTGCCGCCATCGATGGCGCGGCAGCTGAAATTGACGGTATACATACCGGTATTTGACAGCGCCGGTTGCAGCCGGGGGCCGGTAATTCCGACCGGCGGGCGAAAGGCCAGGGGACGGGCTCCCATATTTTGCAACACCTGTTGTGTTGCGGTAATTTCTGCGGCGATGGAGGTTGAACTGCGAAACATCACTAGGTTGTCATGGGTGTAGGAATGGTTTCCGATGGCATGACCCTGGTGCAGAATGGCTTTGATCAGTTCGGGATGTGCGGCCGCCTGTTTGCCGATCACAAAAAACGTCGCTTGTACCTGATGCTCTGCCAGCAGGCGCAGCAGTGGCGGGGTGGAAAGCGGGTCCGGGCCGTCATCGAAGGTCAGGGCCACCGCCTTTTTACCGGGTGTCCCCCGGCTGATGATCGGCAGAAAAAAACCGAAACGGGGGAAAAAGGCCGCCGCCCCGCACAGCAGGATAAAGCCCGCCAGGACAGCGATGGACAGCCGCGGGTCAAAAAAGGCCAGCAAAGCAGCCCCTGCCAGGGCACCGATGCCGATGCGCTCGCCCAGCGACAGCCCGGCGCCGGGTGAAGGGCTTGATGGGGTTATGCCGACGGCCGGATCCTTGCGATCATCCAAATTAATTCTCCATTGGGCCCTGAAGGCTCCGTGTGTTCGATGGTAAATCCGGCCTGCAGGAGCATGTTTTTGTTTTGCGCCACGGACCGGTAGTAGGCCGGTGTGCCGGAAAGTTTGAGCTTGAAGTTTTCCAGCCACCAGACCCAGGGCAGCCGTCTTTTAGGCGGGATGATTGCCCTGACCACGAAACGCCCGCCGGGCGCAAGACACTGGTAAATTCTTTTTAAGGCCAGGGGCAGGTCATGGTCGCTCAGGTAGTGCATGATATCCATCATGACCGCCAGCTCCGCCGGTTGCTCCGGGCAGGGGATTTCCGGGGCGCGGCCGATCTCAACCCGGCCCCTGTCTCCGACCGCCCTGGCAGCGATCCGGACTCGGTTGGGGTCTGGATCGATTCCATAGATACGGGCCCGGGGAAACCGTTCCAGCAGCCAGCAGGAAGGAACGCCGTAACCGCAGCCGATGTCCAGAATCGTGTGTATTCCGTCATCGGCGTTCAACAGTTGCGGCAGTTCCGAAAACATCGGGTCCAGGTCGAATTTAAAGCGTGCAAACAGGCGCGGATAAGCTTCCATGTTGTGGTAGCGTCCTATCAGTCGCTGGCGGAGGGTCCCGGCACGCCGGCTTTTATCCCGGCGGTGTTGAAACACCCGCTCTAAAACCGGCGGCAGAATGACAAAGGCCCCGATCAGACAATAGCCGATACCCAGCAGCGAGGTCAAACCCGCGCTTTTTAAAAGGGCATGCTGCGCCGTGCATAAGACCCCGAATCCTATAATGGTGGAAGCCGCCGCCAGAAAAACCGTCATGCGGATCAGCCCGAAAAAAGGGTGGGATGAATCGCCGTAGCGCTGATAGGAGCGGACAAAAAACAGGGAGTAATCAATTCCCATACCGATGACAATGATGGCCAGCATCAGCCCTGGGATATCCAGTGGATGACCGATGAGTTTCAAGGTCCCCAGGGTGCTGACCAGCCCGAAGACGATGGGCAGCAGGGCGACCACGGTTAGCGTGATGTCGAAGAAGAAAAGCAGCAGCAGTACCACCACGCTGATGCCCACAATGGCCAGCATTTTCACAAAGGTGGCAAACAGCAGCTTTCCCATGTTTTCCGAAAACAGTTGCGGATCAAATACTTTGCTAAGCTGTCGGTACCTGGCATAAAACGCTGTGGCGTCGTAAGACGGCCCGGTGCTCAGCGTCGAGACCTGCAGCCAGGAGCTGTCTTTGGGGCCGGCCACAATACCCAGCAGGCCGAAAAAATCAGACGGTATCGGCATGGGTTGCAGCCGGACCGAATCGGGTTGCAGCATTTTGAAAAAGGGCTCAAAGGCGTCAGGGGCAAAGCCCAGGTCGAGCGAAGCCGCGGTGAGCGCTTTTTTCAGGGCAATAATTCGCCCGGTGGTCCAGAAGTTTTTCCAGGCCGCAAGGTTTTGCCGTTGGCGGTTTTCACCGGGGAAAATCATGGAGGAAACAAAGCCTGAAGAAAGCGTGCCGGCATGCTTGTCTTGCTCCACCAGCTCCAGGAGGCGGTCATCTCTGTTTTGAAGTCCGGCGATGCTGTCTGCAGCGGTAAGTACATAGATTTTGTTGAAAACCCAGCCCCAAACAGTGGCCAGCTGTTTGTCAGCGGCTGCGGTCTGCCGGCTGACCGTGTTCATGGCACTGAGTTTGACATTAAAATCCGGTTTGGCAAAAAAGAGCATGATCACCGCAAAGGCTAGGGCTATCCAGGCGCCTTTGTTCCCCGTAGCCGACAATTTTTCGACCAGCTTATGAAGCGGCAGCGGCCGGGGGCGCGCCGGCGCCATGACGGGCAAAACCAGGGGAAAAACGCTGTGCACGAAAATAAACGCAAAGGCGATGCCAAGGGCGGTAAATTGACCCAGCTGGGCCAAAATGGGGAACCCGCTGAAATTAAGGGCGGCAAAAGCACCGATGGTCGTCAGCACCGCCACCAGGCCCACGGCCTTGACTTCGGCCGATGCTTGCTTGCCGTAGGTTCTGCAGGGACGATCGACAAACAGCAGGTAGGCGATGCCGTGATCGACGGATATCGAAATTATCGCCCCCCCGAAACCGAGCACCATCAGGGATATGGATCTGTGCAGCAGGGAGAATACGAAAAATGCCAGCATCGCGCCGGCCACCGCCGGCAGCAGCGACAACAGTCCGATATACGGCCGTGGAAATGAAATCAGCAGCAGCAGGATGATGCCTGCGGTTGCCAGCACAATGGCGTTGCGCACATCGTGCCTGACAATCAGCTCATTGTCCAGCGCTGCCCGGTAAGCTCCCACGGGAGTCAGGGTGACGCGCTCTCCGGCGGTGGCTGCCTGCTGATTCAACTTTCCGGCGATGGCGTCAATGACGGTCGTTACCCGCCGTGCAAACTGTGTGTCCGTGCTCGATGCATTGGGATGCGCGATGACCAACAGGTGTCTGCCATCTGATGACAGGATCTGTCCTTTGTAGATGCGGGCTGACTGCGAGGGGGCCAGGCTGGCCAGCCGGGCCATCACCAGGTTCTTAAACTCCAGGGGATCTGCGGCAATAAACTGTGCCTGTCCGATGCCGTCGAGGCTAAACAGGTTTATTTGCGTTGCGGCCAGTTTTTCCCGGATCTTTTGGGGGGCCAGCAACGGGCTGATGTGATCTTCAAGCTGCCGGGCGCCGAACATGATCGGTAAATTGCTGACAATGTGAAGTGCCAGCTCCGGGATCAGGTTGCGCATCTGCTGCATGCCGACTTTTTTAAACAGGCCGCTGGCCCTCAGGCTTTTTTCAACCTGCCGGCCGTATTGCACCAGCGCATTGCTGTCGGCCCTGTCCAGGCTGACATCGATTACCAGCTGGTCCTGGATCGGGTTGTGGCGGAAGATGTAAAGCGCATCGGCAATGACGGGATCATTGCGGGGCAAAAAGCCCATGATGTCTGCGTCGATTTTCAACCGCTGCAGGCCCAGGATAAAAAGGGCGCTCACCACGAGCATAATGGCCAGCAGCCGGCGCCAGTGAAAGATGGTTGATCTCATATGGGCAAAACCAGTTTTAAAAGAATCAGCACTAAAACAATATGCACGGCGATGACCATTATTTTGTGGCGATGATAGAATTCATTGGCTTTTTGAATCCGGAGCAGTCCGCCCCACAGGCGGCGTAAGCGCTCCAGTCGTCGGCAACTGTCATTGTCCGAAGCCGCATTGCTCTGAAAGGCGAAAGCGGGATAGATGGCATAAAAGCCAGCGGCCAGATCGCGCAGCATGTCATCAAAGGCGATCCCCCGCCAGGGAATTTTAACCAGTTCTTCGGCATACCTGCGGGGCAGGGCATACCCATGGGTCAGGCAGCGAAATTTTATTTTGCGCACCGAGTTGTTTGCCGTTTTTCGGCTGCCCGACACCAGGCAGCCGAAAAATAATATGTCGCAATCAGGATTTGCCGCTAAGAAATCAATACCGTTTTTAAGCTGTGTCGGGCTGAATCCTTCAAAAAGGATGTCGTCTTCGAAAATGGCGATGGTTTCGGCACCGGCCTGGAGGGCCTTTTGCATACAGGCCATGTGAGATTCGTAATTGCCCTGCATGCGGTTGTGCGGGTGCCGGTCCACGATTATAAATTCGACCTTACCGGTCAACCCGACATGCTCAAACTGCCGTTTTGCGGCTGCGTGTCGGTCCGTGCGCTGGGCCAGCGAGATGCAATAGATTTTATCAAAATAATCCCAGTAGCTGGTTGTCACTTGGCGCCTATCATTCATTCCGATATGCTTTTTCAATGGCATTTTGCACCGCATCCATGATTACGTTGCTGCTATTGGTGGCCCCGCTGACGGCATCCACCCGGGTGGATTGATTGGCGATGATCCTTTCCACTACGGGTGTTTCGGCTTTATGGCCCTTCCAGGCCTGATGCTCAACGATTTCAATGTCGGCAATGGCATGATCTTTAATCGTGACTTTGACCA
>JAOZSC010000222.1 GCA_029939875.1 Desulfobacterales bacterium | reverse complement strand
TGGGATACATCGGCGCTTAAAATGTGAAGTTATTTTTGCGCGAGCCCTAAGTATGGATGATGACGCTGTCTGGAGGGATAACAACCGGTGCTTGACAGTCGGCGGAAATTTTGTCATAGATTACATTTGAGCATTCTGGTTCGCAGCCAAAAAATCAACCGCGCAAACCGATGCTGCGGATATTTTTCCCGGACCCCATGGACCCCACAGGAGAAAAAAATGGTAAAATACGCCGAACAGACCCAGCAGGAATTCGAGGGATGGGATGAGTTTTATGCCAGGGCTGTGGATGAAAAACTGGATTTTTTTAAGCGCAACGATCGGGTGTTTGATGTAATCTACGCCCAGCAGTTCGCTCGGCCGTTTCTGGATTACCTGTGCAAGCTTGCCGACATGATTCGGCTGCTGGCCAAAACCAGAGTCGGGCAGAGCAAGCTGCGGCACCTGCTGCCCCACAAGCGGGCGATGCTGTATTTCGTGCAGCCGTCGACCCGAACTTTTCTTTCCTTTCAAAACGCCTGCCATATTCTAGGACTGACGGTTTCCGAGATCCGGGGGACTTCAACCAGCTCCGAGGTCAAAGGCGAATCACCGGAAGACACCATTCGCACTTTTGCCAGTTATGTCAATCTTATTATTTCAAGGCACCCGGAGGCCGGGTTTGCCGAGAAAACCGCCTGGGTGCTCAATCAGACCAGCCGCCCCGTGCCTGTTTTAAACGGCGGTTCGGGTCCTGACCAGCATCCCACCCAGGCGCTGCTGGATATTTACTCCCTGGAAAGGGAGTTTCGGACCATCGGCGGGTTGGACGGGAAAAAGATCGCCATGGTCGGGGACTTGAAACGCGGTCGCACGGTACGCTCTTTGAGTTACCTGATGAAAAACTACCGGGATGTCGAGCTGGTTTTTGTTTCACCGGAAATTTTCAGAATGAAAGACGACATCAAGGAATTTTTAAAAAAACATAACATTCCCTTTTATGAAACCGAGGATTTCGAAAGCATTATGCCCGAGGTGGACGCCATCTACATGACGAGAATTCAGAATGAATACTCATCAGATCCCACCAGTAAAGATGAAACCTACCCGCAGTTTCATATGAAAAAAAAGCATTTGTCCATGATCCAGACCCACTGTGCTATTCTGCATCCGCTGCCCCGGCGCTATGAAATTGAAATTGGCATCGACAAGGACCCCCGGGCAGCTTACTGGCGCCAGGAACGTTGCGGCATGTGGATCCGTGCGGCGCTGATTGCCCATATTTTCAGGGTGGACCAGGAGATTATTGACGAATTTTCCTGATGGGACCTCGCCGTCATTGCACCTGAATCCATTGGAAAACATAAAACCACAAACACGGATTGGCACCTGTAAGTTCCGGTGTTATTATCAAGGAGAAACATGATGACGCAAGCAGATCAGAAAGAACAGTTTCCCGGCAAAACAATCGTAAATTCCTGGAATGAGTGGGATCCGCTAAAACATGTGATTGTCGGGATCGCCGACGGTTGTATGATTCCGCCATCGGAACCGGCGATGGAGTGCAAGGTCCCCATCGACAGCGACATGAAAGGTCAGTGGGGGCCGCGGCCCCAGGAAACGGTGGACAAAGCCAATATCCAACTGGACAATTTTGCGGATATTCTCAGAAAAAGAGGCATCCGCGTGGATCGGCCGACACCGATGGATTTCAGCCAACCCATCAAAACGCCGGACTGGGAGAATCTTTCGATGTTCGGTTGTATGCCGCCGCGGGACGTCGTTGCCACGGTGGGCAATGAAATGCTCGAAGCCACCATGTCCTATCGCTGCCGCTGGTTTGAATACCTGTGCTATCGGCCGTTGTTGGAGCAGTATTTCAAAGAAGACCCGAACATGCGCTGGGAAGCAGCCCCCAAACCCCGGCTGACGGGTCGGTCTTACAAGGATAATTATCTTAGCCGAATCATGACCATTGAGGACCGCCTGAAGTTAACCGCCGCCAAAGACTTCGTGACCACGGAAGTGGAACCGCTTTTTGATGCCGCCGAATTGGCCCGTATGGGAAAAGATGTGGTGGTCCAGCACGGGTTTACCGCCAATCTGGCCGGCATTGACTGGCTGCGGAGGCATTTTCCGGACCTGAGGGTTCATGCCATGAATTTTCCAGGCGATCCATACCCGATTCACATTGATTGCACATTTATCCCTTTGCGCCCGGGGCTGATTTTGAACAATCCTATCCGTAAGGCACTGCCGGAACACCGGAAACTGTTTGAAATCAACGATTGGCAAATTGTGGAGGCTGCCCCGCCGGCCCATAAAAATCCGCCTCCCCTGTGCTATTCCAGCGTCTGGCTTTCCATGAATGTGCTGGTGCTGGACCCGAAGACCGTCTGTGTGGAAGCCAGCGAAATTCACCAGATGGAACAGCTGGACAAGTTGGGCTTTGAAGTGGTTCCGGTACCGTTCAGGGACGCTAACCCGTTTGGCGGCAGTCTGCACTGTGCGACCACCGATGTCTACCGCGAAGGCGGCTGCGAGGATTACTTTCCCAGACAGGTGGAAGGGTTTTAGGGATTACAAAACCTGCAGTTTCTTGGGAAATGGGGTCAGGTATTCAAAACCGTTTTCCGTCACCACGATGGAATCGCCCACGCGGGCGCCGAATTGCCCGTCAATGGTGATGCCGCCGTCCACCGCAAAGGTCATGCCTGCCTGCAGGGGGGTTTTGTCACCTTCTTTGAATTCCGGCTGCTCGAGAAAGGAGTATCCCACCCCCCTGCCGGTGCGGTAGCAGATACCGAAACCGGCGCTTTGATACACTTCCAGTGCCGCCAGGTGAACCTCTTCGGCGGGTATCCCGGGACGAATCGTTTCCAGGGCTGCGGCCTGGGCCTTGAGAGCGGTTTCGTAAATGCCGGCATGCCGGTCCGAGACTTGCCCGACAAAGTACTGGCGGTCAAAGCCCAGTTTGATTTGTTTATAAAGCGTGAAGGGACAAAAGCACATGTAAACCGGGTCTCCATGTTTTATCCGCCGCCGCGTGGGCCGGCGATGTACCATGGAAAGGTGCGGGCCGGACTGGAGAACCTGCAGGTTGTAAATCATCGGCGAAAAAAGCGCGGGGGCATTCTCATGATCCAGCAGTTCGGTAGCCTTGCGGGTTCCGGCCGTCACTGCCGCCAGGGAAATTTCGTATTCAGGCACTCCGATGGCGATCGTATCGAGCGCCGCGGCACACATGGCCACGGCAACACTTCCGGCGCAGCGCAGGGTTTCAATATCTTCGGGGCTTTTAACCATCCTCATTTCCGATAAAATTTGTGAGATATCCGTTGGACGGTTTTGTCCCAGGCGCTCTTTTACATATTGCCGGATGGTTGGATGGGTTTTAAAAAATTCAAGGCCAATCACCGCCGGCCGTGGATGGCCCAGCAGTAAATCATCCAACGGCTTACGCCACTGCCCGTCGCGCCCGTCGGTCCATTGCCGGATGTCTCCAATCCAGGTCATGGCGGCCGCCATTTCACTTTCAAGACCGGGGGTGATCAGCGTGGGAGATCCGGATGCCGGCACCACCAGCAGGGTCGGACGGCCGAATTCCATGCCCAGGTAACCCCAGAAGCCGCAAAGGTAGTAAAGCGTATCCGGATCGTAAATGACTGCCAGGTCGATTTTTTCGTCTTTGAGCCGTCTTTGAAATTCGAGCATGTATTTTTGCCGGTTTGCAGCCATGGGTTGTCCTTTCTTGTGTTTTTAGCAGGCCCGAAAGCCCTGCGGTAGCCGAAATTAAGCTTGACAGAAACGCTGTTGTTAATTAATCCTTATGGCTGTGTACCGGTCGGCATTTGTTCAAGCCGCCGGTTGTAAATTATGACGGATCGTAATCCCAACTGGTGTACTTGCTATTTTTTTAGCCAAAGGAATTCTATCTATGACGGCCCCAGAAGGCAACAGCGGAAATTCCTGTGTTCGTTTCGAGCATATTGAAAAAAGTTTTGATGGTGAAATCCTGGTCATCAAGGATCTCAATCTTGAAATCGCACACGGCGAATTTCTGACACTGCTGGGGCCTTCCGGATCCGGTAAAACCACTACCTTGATGATGCTGGCCGGCTTTGAAACGCCAACCTACGGCGAAGTTTTTCTTGACGATGAGCCCATTGGCAACATCCCGCCCCACAAACGCAATATCGGCATGGTTTTTCAAAATTATGCCCTGTTTCCCCACATGACGGTCAGTGAGAATCTGGCCTATCCGCTGCAGGTTCGAAAGCAGCCCAAAAACGAAGTCAAAAAACGGGTCGGCGAGGCCCTTGAGATGGTGGAACTTACAGGCTTTGAAGGCCGATTTCCGGCCCAGCTGTCCGGGGGACAGCAGCAGCGTATCGCACTGGCGCGTGCCCTTGTTTTTGAGCCGCAGCTGGTGCTGATGGACGAACCCCTGGGGGCACTCGACAAGAACCTGCGCGAACAAATGCAATACGAAATCAAGCACCTCCACGAAAGGCTGGCAGTCACCGTGGTTTACGTCACCCACGATCAAAGTGAAGCCATGACCATGTCCAACCGCATCGCCGTGTTTAATGACGGTGTTATCCAGCAGCTGTCGACACCGGATGTGCTTTATGAGGCACCGGAAAATGCCTTTGTGGCCCAATTTATCGGTGAAAACAACCGGATTTCAGGGGAAGTGACCGAAATTACGGGCGATCATTGCATGGTCAAAGTTGATAGCGGTGACATGGTCAGAGCACTGAAGGTCAATGTGCAGGCCGTCGGCGAGCGCACGACCCTGTCCCTGCGTCCGGAAAGAGTGGCCCTCAATCCCGCTGAAAGCCAGTTGGAAAATGTTTTCGAGGGCTCGGTCAAAGAGCTGATTTACCTGGGTGATCACCTGCGGGCCCGCATGGATGTTTGCGGCAACGATGAATTTGTCGTCAAAGTTCCCAATGCCTCCGGCCGGCTGAGCATCAACAAGGGCGAGCACATTCAGGTCGGCTGGACGGCCGATGACTGCCGTGCCCTTGATTTCCTCGCTTGAGTTTTCTCAATCCAAGAATCCAACTGACTTAAATATCCAACACTTAGTACACAATTTCATAAATACGATAACAGATAAAAAAACTCACCGCCGGGCTCGCTGAGAGCGCTGAGAAAGGCTAAGAAAATATAGGCCGGCTGCGCCGGGGACAGCCAAAGTATTTTGTCTCTCTGCGGTTGATTGAAAAACCTGGAATACGTAAC
>JAOZSC010000221.1 GCA_029939875.1 Desulfobacterales bacterium | reverse complement strand
CGCCGGGTTTGTCAAGGTGGTCGATGCCATGCTGGACCAGGGACTGGTGTGAGGCGCAGAGCGCAGAGCGCATGGCGTTGGATGCAGTACGCGCCTGATTTTCTTATAGAAAACTTGCCCAATGCAAGTGGAGTTATCAAAACCAGCGTGAATTGGACGGTGTATGGTGTTTTTTGCCCCTCAAAACGGGACTCGCATCTGCTTTTTTAGAATTTTTAGGCACACCAGGCCGGTACGTTCTCAGTCGATCTATTTTTTACGCTATGCGCTATGCCCTCTGCCCTCTGCGCTCTGCCAACAGAGTCCTTTATGTTGAATGTTGTCATTATCATAGCAGCTGCTGTATTGCTGATAGGGCATCTTTATTTCGAGAAAACAGATTGCCTCAAAGGCAAGCTGCCCACTAAAACCACCCTGTCGTGTCTCTTCATTGTCACCGTTCTGGTCAGCCCCATCCGGTGGCTGGGTTTTATTATATTTTGCTTGCCGGGCTGATTTTTTGCCTGGGGGGTGATATTTTTCTGGCCCTGCCCGGGCAACGGATGTTTCTTTTCGGGCTGGTATCTTTTTTGCTGGGCCATGTGTTTTATGTTATCGGCTTTTTTTATCTGGCAGCTGTAAATTCCTGGAGCGCGATGTGCATGGTTGCCGCTTTGATTGTCAGCGGCGCAGTGTTTCTCTGGCTGCGGCCCCACCTGGGCACCATGTTGATCCCGGTGGCGGTATACATCGTCGTGATTTCAATTATGCTCATCGGCGCCGGGACCGTGCTGGGCGATGCCGGGATAAATTCAGCCGGACGCCTAACCGTTTTTATCGGTGCCGTCAGTTTCTATATTTCAGATTTGTTTGTCGCCCGGGACCGGTTTTTAAAGCCGCAATTTGCAAACCGCCTCATCGGACTACCCTTGTATTACGGCGGTCAATTTCTGCTTGCCTTTTCGGTCGGACTTATCAAATAAGTTTTCATCGCTGTCCGCATCTATGACTGGCCCGTCGTGATCAGTAGCGCATCTGCCAGGACGATGCAGATCCCCACAATGATGCCGGCGGTAATTTTTTCGAATTTGCCGAGAAAAAAATAACTGAGCACCCGCACCACATGATGACAGATTTCGCCCAAGATACTTCCCAGGTAACAACGCGGTATTTTCAAAGCTACGAGCAGCGGGAACAGGCTTTCAGGAACAATGTGTCTTCACTGATTGCCCGCAAATATTCGGGTCCACGGCTTTTCTGGAAAGATTTTACCGGCGTTTCGATGGAAGAATTGTCGGATTTGATCCGGCGTCCGCTGGCTTATATCACCAGCAATCCCCGTGACGGCCTTGCCTTCGGGACCCCCTGGCAGGTGCTCAGGGCGGCGGCTTTGTGCGTGAGCAAGGATCCAAAAGGGGGGCTGAGCCGGCTGGAGGAGGTGGCAGAAGAATTTGATCTCGCCGGTCTTTTATACCAGCCGGTTCGCACCCTGTCCGGCGGGGAAACCGTCAAGCTGGCTCTGGCCAAGGCTTTCATTGCGAGCGCCAGAGCGAGCCGGTTGATTGTTGCCAGTCCTTTTAGCTGGCTTTCCCGTGAAAATGAGGTTTTTTTTAAAAAGCTGTTTGACCACTGCAACCGGCAGGGAACGGTCGTGGAGTTGCTTGCCCTGGAAGGAGAAGACTCGGATAAACCTGTCAGCGCTGAAGAATTTGCCGGCCAGTCGATCCGGGATCCCATCGATTTTACCATCTGTTTTAAGGATCTGCGCATTCCCCTGGGGTCGAGCATCAACCCGATTTATTCCCGGCAGATTTATGCGGGAGTCAATGACTTTGAAGCGCATTTGCGCTCACCGTGTTTGATCGTGGGGGAAAACGGCCAGGGGAAAAGCCTGGTTGCAAAGCTGCTGGCAGGCGCGATTGCCATTGAAGGACAGGCCGGCTTGACGTGCGCTGACAAATCCGGTCCCCCCCGGCTTTTGTTTCAGGATGTCATCACCCAGACCCTGCTGCGTTCCTACGATGCCATCGCGGATGCAACCATTCATGTGGATGGTTGGCAGCCGGTTGAATTGTGCGAAAAATTGCTGCAGGAATACAACACCCGTTATCGTGCGTTCAAACCGGGGGGGGTGCGGGAAAATATGATCGGTGGCGGTTTCCGGTCTCTGCTGGAAATCAAATTCATGCTGATGGCAGTCAGGCTTTGCGGCCGACCGGCGGCACTTATTCTGGATGAGCCGGATTGGGGGCTGACCCGGGCCTCGGCGGTGGCCCTGGTGGCAGCGGTTGTCAAGGTTGCCCATGATCTCGGGATCCCGGTTGTATTGATATCGCATAAACCATGGTGGCAGCCGATGGCCAACAGCATTCTTGCGGTGCAGCGAACACCCACGGCCGAAAAAAGCAAGGGGTCGGCTGCTTTTGACATTCGGGTTTCAACTGCAGGCAAATAGCGGATCTACGGCCTTTTATGGCAAAGCATTTGCGACACCAAGACACAAAGACGCAAGGATGAATATTAACCAAAGGGCTTGCTTTGTGTCCTGGTGGCTTGGTGGAAATTTATTCCAGCTTGTTCGGGTTAGGAGAGGTTAGTTAAAAATGAACTGGAAACTGAGGTTGGCAGTTCTGATGATCATCGGGTTGCCGGCTTTTACCGGCTATCCGGTCGTATTTTTTAAGGCTGAAGTGGTTGCCGGAATCACCTATGGCTGGGCTGCCTATTTCCTGGTGGCTAATGCGGTTGTCCTGGTTGTCACCGGTAGGAAATTTTTTCCCAACGCCATTGCGATTGCGGCCCTGGTGGCAATGCCGGTGGTGTTTGTGGGTGCCGGCGTATCCTATGGGATTTTTTTGTTTGGCTGGGGCAATGCTTCCGGCCCGGCGGCATACAGTCCCCACTATGTTTCCCTGTGCATTACCATGTTGACCGTTATCCCTCTGGCACTGAGCATGGTGGCCATCGTACCGTTTCATGATTTTGAACAGAACCTGCTGCAAAAAGCCACCGGGGTTTGCAGGACCGAAAAATTTTCCCTGATGTTTTTACGGGTGTTTAATCATATCGTATTTTTTGTTATACCCAATATCGTGGAGACGATGAGAGAAGAGGGCCGGTATAAAAAATGGGCTGAATCCTCGCTCAGGTCTGCTTCCGCGGTATCGGTGCGGGACAGATTCAAATTGTCCGCTGCCAGGCTCACCGGTCTGATTCGCAGCATGATCCAGGTGGGGGTGGAGGGCATTTGCTCATCTATTCAGTTTGTCCCGCTGTGGGCCGTGGAGATATCACAACTGCCAAATAAATCGAAGTAACGGAAACTGGGCTTCCTGATGCCTCCCGCTATGCGGGAGGAGTTCTCACTAACACAGTGTCATGAAAATATTGCTGATATATCCTTATTTTCTGGAAAGCCGGGTTCAGACCGTTGAGGATGTGCGCGTCATGCCGCTGGGGCTGTATTACGTGGCGGCGGTGTTAAAGCAGCACGGCTACGACGTCCAAATTTTAAACTGGCACCGCATCAATGAAACTCCCGAAAAAATCGAGAAGCTTCTGCGCGCTGAAAAACCTGATGTGGTCGGTTTTTCCATTGTGCATGCCAACCGCTGGGGAGCTGTCGAAATTGCCCGGGTCGCCCGGCAGGTGGATCCCCGGGTAACCATCGTGCTCGGGGGAATCGGGGCCACCTTCCTGTGGGAGCATTTTTTAACCCATTTTTCCGAAATTGATTTCGTGGTGCTCGGCGAAGGCGAATATCCGTTTTTAAATTTGGTCCGCCATCTTGAAACCGGCGGCTCGCCCGCAACGCTCGCCGGCATTGCCTACCGCCAAGATGGCATCCCGGTCAAGAGCGCGATGCCTGCGGCGGTTGCTGACCTTGACGAACTGGCCGACCCGGCTGCCAGCTTTGATTACCGGCATATTGCCTTGACCCGGGGGTGTGCCGGCAAGTGTAGCTTCTGCGGCTCACCACGTTTTTGGGGGCGCCGGGTCCGGTCCCACTCGGCGGATTATTTTGTCCACCAGCTCGAACTTCTGGTCGGCCGGGGCATCGACTCCTTTTACGTCTGCGATGACACTTTTACCCTGAACCGCAAACGGGTGATCAGCATTTGCCGAAAAATTGTCCACCGGAAAATGAATATCAGCTGGACGGCGATTTCACGGGTGGACAGCATTGACGATCAGCTGCTTTACTGGATGCGAAAAGCCGGCTGCATCCAGATTAGCTACGGGGTGGAAAGTGGTTCCGAAAAAATTCGTCGTTTTCTGAACAAGAAGATCAGCACTCACCAGATCGTAACGGCTTTTGAGCTGACCCAGAAATACGGTATTCTGGCACGGGCATATTTCATTTACGGATGCCCGGGAGAAAGTCGGGAAACCATTGCCGCAAGCCTTGAGCTGATTCAGCGCATCAAGCCGCTGGGTGTTATTTTTTACATCCTGGATATCTTTCCGGGCACCGCACTTTATGAAGATTTCAAGCGCAAAATGAAGCTTACCGATGACATCTGGCTCAACCGGCTGGAAGACATCATGTATTTTGAGAGCGATCCCAATTTAACCCGGGAGATGATATTGGAGTTCGGTCAAACTCTGCGCACGGGATTTTACCGGGACCTGCCTGGATTTGTTGATGCCCTGCAGCTAATCGATGACCCTTCATTGGTTCGGCAGCACTCTGATTTTTATTCCCGCCTGGCCATGACCTTCGATCACGGGGATTACAGCCGGGTGGATGCCATCGAGCACAAACAGCGTCTGGCCGAAAAGTTATACCACCGGGCCCTGGACTATCATCCCAATGCCAGGGCCTATCTGGGGCTTGGCATTTTGAACCAGAAAGGAGGTGACCACCGGCAGGCAGTGGACATTGTTTCCCGGGGGCTTGCCCATTTCCCCGGGCATGTTCAACTGAATATCTGCCTGGGGGTCAGCCTGATGAATCTGCAGCGCTACGAACAGGCGCTGGCCAGTTTTGAAAAATGCGCCCATGTCAAAGAGGCGCTGAGCTTTGCCGCCCGCTGCTGCAGCGCCCTGGGGGATGAAAACCGGGCGGCCGTTTTTGCTGAAAAATTCGAGGCGCTGTAATGTTTTTTGGATCATTTCCAAGAAAGTTGGTGTAATGAAAGATAGCAGCGCATCGCGAATATACGCGTTAAATATGTTGTATTTTGGCCACCCCGATGAAATAGGTGCAACAGAAATTTCATTGGGCAGGCAGATCCACACAGACGAACACAGACAAAAATATTGTGTATCCGGGCGACCTGCCCGGGAA
>JAOZSC010000220.1:2194-5273 GCA_029939875.1 Desulfobacterales bacterium | reverse complement strand
AATATCTGTCGGGCTTCGTCCGGGGTGGCCGGCTCCAGGCCGTGTTCTTTGCCGATGCGAATGATTTTTTCCACCTGTTCGGCGCTGCTTTTAGCCAACCGTCCCCGTTCCAGGTAAAGATTGTCTTCAAGCCCCACCCGGCAAAAGCCGTCCATCAGTATGGCGACATTGCACATTTTAAACTGTTCCTTGCCGGCCGCGCACACCGACCACACGAATCCGTCGCCCAGGATTTCCCGCGCCGAGTTATGCAAAAACACCAGGTTGTTGACCGTAGCGGGCATGCCGCCCAGAATACCAAGCACAAACTGGAGGTAAACCGGTTTTTTAACCTGTCCCCGGTCAAGCAGAAAAGCCAGGTTGCTGAGCATGCCGGTGTCATAAATTTCAAATTCGGGCTTGGTGTTTTCCCGATCAAAAAACTGGCTGAACTCACTGAGGGTTTTAAACGTATTGGGGAAGATAAAGTCTTCGCTCATGGCCAGGTACTGAGGTTCCCAATCGTATTTAAATTCCTTGATCTTTTCCAGCAGGGGGTGCAGGGCAAAATTCAGCGATCCGGCGTTTAAGGAAGCCAGCTCCGGGGAGTAGGTTTTGACAACCGCAACCCGTTGTTCGACGGTCATACCGAATCCACCGCCGGTGGTGGTGCAAACAACTGCGTTGCATCCGCTTTTAATCTTGGCCAAAATCTCGCCGAACACCCCGCTGTCAGCCGACGGTTGCCCGGTTTCCGGGTTCCGGGCATGCACGTGAACCACCGCCCCCCCCGCCTCGCTGGCCCGCCGCGCCTCTTCGGAAAGCTCATCGGGGGTGATCGGCAAATACGGCGACATGGTCGGGGTGTGAATCGCACCGGTCAGTGCGGCGGTAACAATGAATTTATTCGACATCAATATACTCCTTTCACAATGGTTTGATTGTTTTACTTCCAATGCACCATGGGAAGCCCCGCCACCGGGGACTGAAAATTTTGAACCCGTCGGCCACGATTATCAGTCATTTGCATACCTCCTGAAATTCTACCTGACCAGCACCAGGCTGATCTGGGGAAAAATGACCACCAGCACCAGCACGGCGATCATAATCAAAACATAGGGGGGTGTCCGGCAACCACCATGATTTTATGGGTTTTGGCATTGGCAGATAAATTGGCCAGCTTTTCCACGTGACAGTAGCCGATATCGATACCGGCAAAATGCGCCTCCCAGATGACTTTGGGATCCCCATTTTCCTGAAATTCTTTTGCCTGGAAAGGAAGCGGACGATCCCAGCTCCAGGCATCGATGCCGACCACCTTCACCCCCTGCTCCGTCAAAAAAAGCGTGCTTTCCCGGTCCATGCCCGCGCCTTTGACCAGGTACTGCTCGGTGCCCCAGGCCTCGTCGGCACCGGTTTGAATCAGCACAATGTCCAGGGGCTTGATTTCGTATTTGATCCGTTCCAGCTCTTTTTGAACGTCAGCGACGGTAATGCGCTCGCCATCGGCCTTGTGCCGGAAATCCAGCAGCACCCCGTCATTGAAACACCATTGGAGGGGAATTTCGTCAATGCTCATGATGAATGACGTCAGACATGCCGGTGACAAAAAAAAGTCTTTCACATCCCAGCCCATAGGCAGTGTTACACCCTCTTTCGTCCGCCGCCTGTTTGCCGTCACTTGTGTTCAGTCTTTGAATGGTTACCCTTTAAAGCATGCCCGGCAAACAGGAATTCTATTTTTATTCTAAGGAACGTCAAATGATCTCCCCCACCTTGACCCGGCGAATCAACATGACCCTTGTCCTGGCGGCAGTCAGCCTGTTGGGCTGGCTCATGCTGGTGGGCACCGGTGGCATTGCCCTGGCCGACGACACCGGGCAGCCGCCGGCCGGGACAAAAGTCACGCCGCATCATATAGGCCGCACCAACCACCTGGCCCACGAATCCAGTCCCTACCTGCTGCAGCACGCCACCAACCCGGTGGACTGGTATCCCCCAGGACAATTTAGCCGGGTTGAGAATTCCACAGCGCGGTTCCCACCAGGCACCGATATACATGTCACTTTGCACCTGTTGTCGGGTCTGGTCCCGATCCAGCCACTCGATACCCTCCAGCCCCAGTTCGTGGGCCAGTTCAATTTCCTTGGCAATGCGCTGTTTGTATTTTTCCGAGGTGGCCACCCGCAAAAATCCCGGGGTGCTCGTAATCGCAGTCAATTTTCAGCTCAGTGACCAACTCTTGCAGGTAGTCCACCGCCTGTTCCATGTAGTGCTGGGCTTGCCTGGCTTTTTCTTTGCCAAAGCGCAGGGCAGTTATCCCCAGCGTCAGGCCGAACAGGGTCATGTTAAACCCACCGTTGCGGCCGCTGGCTCCAAACCCGACAACCTCGCTTTCCAGAAGGGCCACGCGCATATTCGGCTCGGCTTTTTTGAGGTGATAGGCCGAAGAAAGTCCCGTAAACCCCCCGCCGACGATGGCCACGTCCACGTCGAGTTCCCCCTGAAACGCATCGCCGGGCACGTAGTCCCGGGTCGTCATCCAGTAGCTTTTGTTTCTGAAATCTTCTTTCACCATAATCCCCTCCCATAGGTATTAAAAGATCGCGCTGGGACCCACTAAATGCCTTCCCGGAGAACATGTTCTTTTAAGAAGAACCCGATTCACCGGCCAGGTGCTTGGCCAGACGTTTCCCAAGCCCGATAAGCGTCAATGTCGGCGGCAGGCCCCAGGCCTCGGGAATAACGGAGCAGTCGCAAACATATAAATTATCATACTCGGTTTTAAGATTGGCATCCACCAGATCGCCAATTTTTACGGTTCCGCCGGGATGTGCGGCCAGGTAACCGGTTTTAAAAATATTTTTCGCGCCGGCTTTTTTCAATATCGCCCGGGCCCGTTCATATCCTCGCAGCAACTTTTGCTTTTCGTTTTTATCCAGGTTCTTACGAACCCCCCCGCTGTCCGTCAGGCGCCCGCCCAGCTCGTCTCTGGCTTTTACCATGATTTGCAAGGTGTTGCGGCGGGAAAACATTTTATCGAACCGCAGTACACCGGCGGCAAAAATTAATGCCGCAGTAAAATATTTACATCAACCCG
>JAOZSC010000220.1:0-2184 GCA_029939875.1 Desulfobacterales bacterium | reverse complement strand
TCGTCTTGCAGGTGCACGCCGGCCGACATGGGAATTTCACTGTCCGGAACATCTATGTCGCCAACGGTTCCCCGCACACCGATCAGCGGGTCAAAGAAAAAATTGGTGCCGGCCCTTTTGATGCCGCTGGCACGCAGAATGACCGCACTGCCGATGCCGCCGGCAGACACGACCACCGTCGGGGCAAAGACTTTAAACGGTTTTGAGTTTCTGACAAATTCAACGCCCACGGCACCGCCATTATCGATGATCACTTTTTTTACCCGGGCCCCGTTGATCAGCTGCGCCCCATGGGCCAGGGCGTCTTCAACGTACATTCTGGCGCTCCATTTCACCCGGTAGGGATCCCCGTAATGCCCAAACGGATATCCGGGTTTCCACCGGTCCTGATACATGAGCTTGTCCAGTTTCTGCCAGCTGTAACCAAGATCCCGGGCACTTTCCATGATCCGCCTGGCCATGGGCCCCATCATTTCGTCTTTCAGGGGGGCGACAGGAAGTTCTTTGCGAGCCTGCGCTACTTCTCGAGCGATATCGACGCCATGGGATTTAAGCATCTCAAAGGGAACCGGATAGCAGGTGGCATAGTAGTGCACCGTGCTCCCTCCGGTGGTAATGCCCCGGACCATTCCCAGCAACTGGCCGGTCAGCAGCAGACTTTTGCCCGGCGTCAAAAGGGTTTTGACACCATACCAGAAGCTGTTCGTCAGCGGGTCATTATCCCCCCATTCGACCATGAGCACTTTTTTCTGCCGGCAGGCCAACTCCTTTGCCACCGTGGCCCCGCCGGGTCCGCTGCCGACAACAATCACATCGGCATCCTGATTGCCGAAAAATATGTCGTTCATCGCGTTGTCCTTTTAGTTGTCCTTTTAAAGGTGTTTTCCCCCTAAGCCTCAGGACACCGCCCGGCGCATAACATCCGGAGAAAAGGGCCCGCCGTGGGAAGGGTATATCGTCTGAACATCCTGGCTGAGCAACATCCGCCAGCTTGCGATCAACTGCGTGAGGTCCTCTGCAAAAACAGGCAGTCCGGGCGAAAACCGCATGGGCAGGCTGTTCATGGCCATGTCCCCCACAACGGCCTCGCCGGAATCCAGTAAAACGCTGATCGATCCGGCAGTATGACCGGGTGTATATACAATCCGGCCGGCAATGCCGTACGGCTCCAGTGACAGCTCGTCGGCATCGAAACCGATGTCCACCCTGGCGGACTGCACGTGAATAAAGGGCGTCATCACGGCCGCCATGGTTTTTGCCAGGAAGCGGCCCCAGCCCCCCACCCCCTGGGGGGGTGCGGCGTACAGATCTTCCAGCCATTTGCGTTCTTTTTGATGCATTAGAATTTTGGCGCCGGTCATCTGCTTGATCTGCGCCGCCGACCCGATATGATCCCAGTGACCGTGGGTGATGATGATCAGCCGGATGTCCTGGGGCTCGATTCGGGCCGCCGACAACTGCTTGATAAAGGCATCGACCTTTTTGGGAGGACCGCAGTCCACCAGAACCGTACCTTGATCTTTCAGGATAAACGCGTTGGCAACGCCCAGGGGAAGGGTGTGGATGGCAGGGCTCATGGGCAAACTCCTTTAGGGTAGATGAGGGAGATCTATTTTAGCGCTGTCAACAAAAAGAGCAACAAAATTGTTTTTAACCGGCTGTGACAGGCGGCCGCCTGTCAAACCAGGGCTGTTCTTTTTCAAGCTGCGCCGCGAGCCGATACAGGGTGGCTTCGTCTCCAAAACGTCCCATAAATTGTGAGCCGCAGGGCAGACCTGTGGAAGTCCAATATAGCGGCACGCTCATTGCCGGTTGCCCGGTAAAGTTAGCCAACTGGGTAAAGGGGGTTTTCGAAAGGCCGTCGACTGCAAGCTTGTCGGCAATTCCTGTGGCTTTAAGCAATCCGCCCAATCCCAGCGAATTAACAATTTTCATCACCAGTGTCTCTGCCGGTTTGGGTTTTAATTCACCAATTTTTGAAGGCGGATATGCCACGGTGGGTGTCAGGTAAAGGTCATATTTCTCATGAAACCGACCCATGGCCCGGGCGGCAATCCCCCATTCGCGTATAGCCTTGACAAAAAAGCCGGCCGGATAGGTACGGCCGAGCAAGCCCAGAGTCCAGGTCATGGGTTCCACATCGGCCGGCTTTGCCTTTCTACCGAGTATCGATTCCAACTCATC
>JAOZSC010000219.1:2787-5296 GCA_029939875.1 Desulfobacterales bacterium | reverse complement strand
AGGGTAAAGAAACTGGGTGCAGCCCTTCAAGCAATGCTTGAAGGGCTTTTTTTATGGAAAATTTGACGCGTAATCGTAAAACGTCTTTGGGGGGTCTGTTTAAAGGAGGAATCGTATGAACTCGAACCATGGCTTGGGCAAATCAGGACCCATCGTAACCTGGCTGGTGCTGATCATGTTACTCGCTTGGCCGGCAACGGCAGCCGTAACACCGGTAACCCCTTACCAGGCAGAGGCTCTGGGCAATCCCAGCCCGGCAGTGTTTACCTACCAGGCATCCATTGCCCATTATGACAACCAGTTGATCTATGCCGGGACAGACGGCATGATTTACGCCTTTGATCCGGACAACACGACTTCCACCCTGGTCAGCGATACCAGCGCCCTGAAAACCGCTTATTCCGCTGTCACGGGGTTCATGGTCTCATCGGACGACTATCTGTACTTTCACGACAACGGCAACAGTCCAAAAATTTACCGCCTGCAGCTCACGGACTCTTGGCCCACGGGCTATGAATCTTTTAATTCCCAGAGCAGCGGCTTTATTTATGCCTTTACCCAGAACCCCTGGACCGGGGGCATCTGGTTCGCCGCGGCCGAATTTGGCGCCACGATGTACCTTTACGAGGTCAATGCTGCCTTCACCGCCACCACCCTGCGGGCCTCCTTTGACCCGCCCAACGGCGGGGGCAGCGGGCCCATTATTTTCAAGAACAAAAACAGCGTGCTTTACGGCGAATCCGTATTCGGTGGCAACGGGTTTTTCCACCTGCTCAACGCCGTTACCGGAGATTTTATTGAGCAGGATTACCTGACATTTACCAACGGCCTGGCCGCCGCGGCTTACGGCTATAACAACCTGATCGATGTGGCCACCGGCGGCGGCAAGAGCATCTATGAAATCCAGGGTGACGATAAGACATTCCTGGGGACAACCGACGAAGAAGCCAGCGGCCTCATCTTTGGCGATGACACCTTTTACCTCAGCGAGATGGTGCCCTATTCAGGCGGCCTGGGTGATGGGGCTGTCAGCTTCGACAAGTTATGGAATCCCAGCGCCATGGCGTGGAACAACCCTGCAGGTTCCTACCGGGCAAGACTGATTGGAGTTCCCGATCCAGCCGTGCAGACCTGGAACAGTTCCATCGCCTATTACAACAATCAGATCATCTACTACGACAGTGGCGATGAGGCCATCTTTGGGTTTAATCTGGATACCGGCGATACCCGGCAATTGTGTCGACCGGATCTTCAAAGTTCCAACGCCTTCGGCGCGGCCGGCTTTGTCGTCGGCAACGACGGCTATCTGTACTTTCATGACAATGGGTTTCCCACCCAGTTTGTTTTCCGGCTGGATCTGGCAAACCCCGACGACGGATGCGAATCACTCAATACCCGCGCGGCCGGCAGTGTTTATTCTCTGACCGTAAACCCCTGGACCGGGGCGGTCTTCTTTTCTTCATCGGACAACACCCACATGTACCTGTATGAAGTCAGCGCCGACTTTACCGCCGCGACGGAAAAATTTTCCTTTGCAAAAAAACATTCCAACCGCAGCAGCGGCAACGGGCCCATCATCTTCAAAGATGCCAATACCCTCCTGTACGGGGAAGTAGACGGCCTCTTCGACGAGTTTGACAAGGGATATTTTCACCTGATCAACGCCAACACCGGGACCTTCATCATCCAGGACTACCTGACATTTGACGGCGGGCTGACGGGAGCTGTCCGGGACGCTGACAACCGGATTTATGTCACCACCGGCAGCGGCAATAAGGTCTATGAAATTGAGGATGATTCCAAAACCCTGATCGACATCACGGCCGAGCAGGCCGGCAGCATTGCCTTTGACGGCGCCTCATTGCTGGTCAGCCAGTTAAAAATGTCCGATTTCTCCGGCACCGTTAACTTCCATCAACTGTGGACACCCGCACAATCGGGCGTGCCGACGGATCAAATGGTCGACGGCAGCGTCGACCTTAACGGGGACGGCGTGCCGGACAACACGCAGTCGGGTGTTATCATGTCGGTGAACACCGACGGCGGTACGGGATCACGCCAGATCGGGGTGAGCAGCGCCGATTCGAACGCGATTGTTGAAAGCGTTGAATCGGTGAATGTGGACAGCATTGCGGATACGAAAAACAGACCGTCAAGTTTTCCGTTTGGCCTGGTGAATTTCAAACTCACGGTCAAGACCCCCGGCGGGACCGGCACGGCTGTCATTTATCTTTCCGAGCCCGCCCCGGCTGACGCCCGGTGGTATAAATACGACCCCATCAACGGCTGGCAGGATTATTCGATTTATGCTGTCTTCAGCGCCGACCGAAAATCCGTGACCGTCGAGCTTAAAGACGGCGACTACGGGGATGCAGATTTTTTAGTCAACGCACAAATCGTGGACCCGGGGGCAGTCGCCATCCCGGCTTCTTCCAGCGGCGGTGGCGGCGGCGGTGGTGGCGGCGGATGCTTTATTCATACCGCGGGTTCGGCCCGGATGGCCGGCAGC
>JAOZSC010000219.1:0-2777 GCA_029939875.1 Desulfobacterales bacterium | reverse complement strand
AGGATGCAGATTTTTTGGTCAACGCACAAATCGCGGACCCGGGAGCTGTGGCCTTACCGGCTTCTTCCGGCAGTAGCGGTGGCGGCGGCGGCGGCGGGGGTGGATGCTTTATCAACACCGCGGCTTCCGCCCGGATGGCCGGCAGTTGGAAGACAGCCGCCGGCAGCCTCATGGCCTTGCTGATTTTTATCGGCGCCATCCGGTTTCGAAAAAATTAACGGATCGGTTACAGCCTGCCGCGTTGGACTTTGAACCACTCAACCCGGGGAATCCCATGGGCGGTCATTTAATTCAAAAATCCATCTTCTATTTCCTGCTGGCTGTTCTGCTGGCCGCCGGGCCGTCGAATGCCGAGGATGACAATGCCGATGGCCGGCCACCGAAAGAAACGCGGTTTGAGATGCAGGAGGTGGTGGTCACCGCCACCCGTATGAAAGACGAAATCCGTAATGTCCCGCGCAACGTGACCGTGATCACCGCCGAGGACATTGCCCAGGCACCGAGCAACTACCTGCCCGATATCCTCTCACGGCAAGTCGGCGTCAACCTGCAAAGTTTATACGGTACCGACAAGCAGGCCGTGCTGGACCTTCGCGGCATGGGACAGAATGCATCGTCCAATGTGCTGGTGATGGTCGACGGTTTCAGGCTGAACACACCGGACCTGGCGGCCCCGGATTTTTCCACCCTGCCCATCGATGAAATCGAACGCATTGAAATCGTCCGCGGGGCCGGGTCGGTGGTTTACGGCAGCGGGGCGGTGGGAGGCGTGATCAACATTATCACCAACAAAGGCAGGAAAAAACCCTCTGCCCACCTGTATACGTCTTACGGCAGCTACGATACCTTTGACGGGCGGGCTTCCGGCGGCGGTCAGTACAAAAATCTCAGGGCCAGTGCCAATGCCAGTTACTACGACACCAACGGGTACCGGGATAACGGCTTATTGCGTAAAAAAGATGCCGGCATCCGGCTGGGTTACGATGCCTCGCAATATGTTAACAGTGACACTTTCGACGCCGTCACCTTCTCCTTTGACGCCGGCTACCACCATGACAAGCAGGGTTTCCCGGGCGGGGTACCCATTGATGATATCAATTCGAGCCGGCGACGGCGCAAAACCACCAGCCCGCATGATGAGGGCAAAACCACCGAAGGGCGGCTGCGCGGCGGAGTGGAAACCGATTTCGGCCCCTGGGGGGTTCTTAAAATCAACGGCGGGCTGCGCAACAGAAGCAATGACTTCATCCTGGGCTATACTCCCTTGAAATCGCGCAGCGACCAGACCAGCCATATCAACGATCACACCCTGGTCTCTGATCTGGGCTATGCCAAAGAATACAGCCTGGGCCCCACCCAAAACACCTTTCAATTCGGCACGGATTATTCTTATACCGATTACGTCAGCAAGCGCATGGATCAAAACGAGCGCAAAAACAGCAAGACCGAAAGCCTGGGGTTTTTCTTCACCAACCAGACGCAGCTGTTAAAGGACCTGTCCGCCAACATCGGCTACCGCTATAATATTTTTAAAGGACAATTTCGTAATGACGAGCAGAAAAATTTCAACGGATCATCGCGGTGGGTAAACGGGAAAAAGTTTCACCGCAATTTTGACGACAACGCCTTTGATGTCGGCGCCGTCTATGACATGCGCGAGGACACGTCCGTTTTCGCCAGCTTTGCCACCCGCTTCCGGAGTCCCAACGTGGACGAATTCGCCCTGGCCGAAGATAATTTAAAGCCCCAGAAGGGCAAACATTTCAACGCGGGATTGCGGTATCGGTTCAAACGCCTGGCGGAAGTCACCCTGACCTTCTTTCAAATGGAAATCAAGGATGAAATCCAGTTCGACCCGGTGCTGCGCATTAACAGCAATTATAAAAATACCACCCGACGCCGGGGCCTGGAAACAGCGTTAAAACTGCACCCTTTCAAAACCCTGTACCTGTGGGGCAACTACACTTATATGGATGCGCGCTTTAAAAACAAGGATATCCGCATCCCCCTGGTGCCGCACCATTCCGGCTCCTTCGGCCTGGAGTGGCGAATTGTCGAACCGTTGCTGCTGGGATTTACCGGCACCCTGGTGGGCGAACGCCATGACGGCAATGATATCGACAACAACAGCTTCGCGAAACTGGATGCCTACCAGGTCTATGATGCCAAGCTGTCCTATACCTGGAAAAAATTTAAGCTGTTTACCGGTGTCAACAACATTTTCGATGAGTCGTATTCAACGGTCGCTTTCAGTGAATCCTATTTTCCGATGCCGACCCGCAATTACTACGGGGGTATTCAATGGTCATTTTAAAATATATTCTTGCCTTGACAGTCTCAGCCATTTTCGCCGCAAGTGCTGCGGCCGGTCCCTATCCGCCGGCAGCAGGTCAGGCCGGCACCACGGCTGTACACAAAGACAATGCCGCCTTTATCGCCTGGGCCGCCGACTGGGAAAACTATCTTCCCGGTGAAGCGGTCACCTCCACCTGGCAGACACCGAAAAATGCTCTGGGCAAAGCGGAGGGCACATCCTCGGATATCGTCAGCCTGGGACGCGGCGGTGAGATCACCCTGACATTTGATCAACCCATCACCAACGGTTTGGGATGGGATTTTGCCGTCTTTGAAAACTCCTTCAGTGACACTTTCCTGGAGCTGGCCTTTGTGGAAGTTTCCTCGGACGGTGCAACTTTCGTGCGTTTTGACAACGACTCGTTGACGCCCAATCCCGTGGGCGGCTTCGGGTCGCTGGATCCCACCGATATCGATGGTTT
>JAOZSC010000218.1 GCA_029939875.1 Desulfobacterales bacterium | reverse complement strand
TGACCACCCGGGAAGTCGCCGGCTATCTCAGCGTAAATGAGAAGATGGTCTACACATTGATCGCTGAAAAGGGCCTGCCCGCAACCAAGGTGACCGGCAAATGGGCCTTTCCGAAGCACCTGGTGGAGCTATGGGTGGAAAACGAGACCGTCAACTATCCCCAGGCACGGGACCCGCTGCCACCCTACCATGGGCTGGTTATCATCAGCGGCAGCAACGACATTCTCCTGGAGCGTACCCTCGCCCTGTTTAACCGCCTGCATCCCGATCACATTGCGGTTTTCGGCAACCTGGGCAGCATGGGCGGCATCCGTGCCCTGCGGCGTAATCTCTGCCATGTGGCCGCCAGTCACCTGCTCCAGGAAGACAACGGCGAATACAACTTTGGCTTTGCCCGCGAAGAACTCGGCCAGTTGCCGGCAGTGGTTAATTTCTGCCGACGGGAGCAAGGAATTATCGTGGCCAGGGGAAATCCCAAGCAGATCCAAACCGTTGCGGATCTGGGCAAACCCGGCATCCGGATCGTCAACCGGCCCCCGGGCACGGGGACCCGACTGCTGCTGGATCGCGAACTGGGCGCAGCGGGTATTGAAGGACAGAAAATCGAAGGCTACGAACGACAATTTCAGCGGCACCTGGATGTGGGACTCGAAGTCCTGGCCGCAAGGGCGGATGCGGCCCCCTGCATCCGGGCCGTGGCGGGGCTGCTCGATCTTGATTTCGTCCCCCTGCGCTGGGAGCGATTCGACCTGCTGGTTCTCAAAGAACATTTTTTTGAACAGGGCGTTCAACGTTTCATGGGACTGCTGCATGAACCGGCCTTTAAAAAAATAGCTGACGAGCTGGATGGTTATGACCTGAGCATCTCTTCGCGGATGGTCTTTCCGAAGGAAACAGACACCGAAAAAAGAAAGGAACCAAATGATGACTGAAAGAAACGCCGTTGGAAAAACCGTTTGTCGATGGATTTTTTTGCTGATGGCGGTGGGCCTGTTTGGGCTGCCTGGCATCTGTTCTGCAGAGCCCGCAGGCGATCTTGTCATTTTTCATGCGGGATCGCTGGCAATCCCCTTCAAACAGATCAGCAAGGCCTTTACGGCAAAATACCCGCAAGTTCGCATATACCGGGAAGCCGCCGGTTCCCGCACCTGCGCCCGGAAAATCACGGATCTGAAAAAACCATGTGACGTGATGGCCTCGGCCGATTACACGGTAATCGACAATTTGCTGATCCCGGATTACGCGGACTGGAACATCTCTTTTGCCACCAACGAGATGGTGATCATGTACCGGGAGGACTCGGCTTATGCCGGGCAGATCAATGGTCACAACTGGCCGCAGATCCTGCTGCGCAAGGACGTTGCCTACGGACATTCCGATCCCAATGCCGACCCCTGCGGCTACCGCAGCCAGTTGGTGTGGCAACTGGCGGAAAAATATTATCACCTGCCGGGACTGTACCGAAAACTGCAGCAAAACTGCCCGCCGAAAAATGTCCGCCCCAAGGAAACCGACCTGATCGCCCTGATGGAAGCCGGCGAGTTGGATTACCTGTTTATTTACCGTTCGGTAGCCCAGCAGCACGGGATGCCATACGTGGCACTGCCCGCAGAAGTGAGCCTGAAATCCGCCGAGCATGCAGCGTTTTACAAGCAGGCAAGCATCAAAATATCGGGGAAAAAACCGGGGCAATTTATCACCAAAACCGGCAAACCCATGGTTTACGGCATCACGGCAGTCCGCAACGCCCCCAACCC
This sequence comes from Desulfobacterales bacterium, assembly GCA_029939875.1. Lineage (GTDB taxonomy): Bacteria > Desulfobacterota > Desulfobacteria > Desulfobacterales > JAFDCJ01 > JAFDCJ01. The sequence goes on along the minus strand of JAOZSC010000218.1, from coordinate 3,545 downwards.
TGAAACCGCGGCGGCATTCGTACAATTCGTGGTAGGTCCCGCGGGCCGTAAAATCATGAAACAAAACGGTCAGCCCCCCATCGACCCGCCGCATGCCAGTGGAAAGGTGAACCTGCTGCCGTCGGCGTTAAAACATCTGGCTGGAAACTAACCGCTTTATGAAAAGTTTTCGTATCCTGTTTACGGGTATCTCCCTGTTATTTATCGTCCTGGTGACCGTCCCGCTGATCAATATGATCCTGACAGCGGATCCGCAGATCCTGCGCTCCACCTTGGGCGACCGGGAAGTGACGGGTTCCATCCTGCTGACACTGCGGGCGGCATTCTGGGCGACGCTTGTCTGCGCGGTATTCGGCATCCCGCTGGCCTATGTCCTGGCCCGGTGGGATTTTCCGGCCAAAAGCCTGGTCCAGGGTCTGGTGGATCTGCCGGTGATGATTCCTCATACGGCCATGGGTATCGCCCTGCTCATGGTCTATGGCAAAAAATTTTTTCTGGGCCGGTGGTTCGGTGAACTGGGCATCGGATTTGTGGGAACCGAAGTCGGGATCAGCCTTGCCATGGCCTACGTATCCCTGCCGTTTCTGGTAAATGCCGCCCGGGACGGCATCCTGGCCGTGGACCCGAAACTTGAACGCGTGGCCCGTACCCTGGGGGCCTCCCCCTGGCAGACTTTTTTCAGAGTTACCATCCCGTTGTCCTGGCGGCCCATTCTCTCGGGAGCCATCATGATGTGGGCCAGGGGAATATCGGAATTCGGGGCCGTGGTGATTCTCACCTACCATCCCATGGTCGCCCCGATCCTTGTCTGGGAGCGATTCGAGGCGTACGGACTCAAATACGCCAAACCCGTGGCCGTGCTGTTAATCATTTTGTGTCTTATTATCTTCGCGAGCCTGCGTTGGCTGGCCGGCCGAAACCAGGAGCTCTGACGTGCTGCGTCTCCAGGACATATCCCTCAAACTGGGCCGGTTTCGTCTGCGCCGGGTGAACCTGAATGTGCGTGCCGGGGAATACCGGGTCCTTCTGGGGCCCACCGGTACCGGCAAAACGGTTCTTATAGAGACCATCGCGGGCCTTCACCGGCCTGATGACGGACGCATTTTTCTCGACGGCCGCGACGTCACCACCGTCGCGCCGGAAGCCCGCCACCTGGGCGTGGTGTACCAGGATTATGCTCTTTTCCCGCACCTCAACGTATTTAACAACATTGCCTTTGGATTGCGTCTGCAAGGTGACCACGGCAGGCGCCTGCGTGACGCCGTCCATGAGATCAGCGCTTTTCTGGATGTTGGCCACATCCTGGACCGCACCCCCACCCACCTGTCCGGCGGTGAACGCCAGCGGGTGGCCCTGGCCCGGGTGCTGGTCTTAAAGCCCCTCATGCTGCTGTTGGATGAACCCTTAAGCGCAGTGGACCGTCTCACGCGGGATCGGCTCCAGAAGGAGTTAAAACGGATACACAATGAACTCGGGCTTACCATTTTGCACATTACCCATGACTTGAACGAGGCCTTTCTGCTGGCAGATCGCCTGACCATGATGAAAGACGGGGCCGTCCTGCAGGAAGGAACCCCGGAGGAAATCTCAAAACATCCGGCCAGCCGGTTTGTGGCCCAACTGCTGGGAATCGAAAATTTCCTCCCGGCACGGGTGGAAGAAGGAAAAAGACTTTTTCTCGAAGGCCTTGGGGCGGTGGACCCGCACATTCTTTCGCCGTGGCCATCCGGGCACGGCAAAATCTTTATAACGATTCCGGGATGGGCCGTTGAATTTCCCGATGGCGGTGAGACTGGGCAATACTGGTGGCGCGGAACCATGAAAATCGTAACGGTGGTGCGAACCAGCACAAGCGTTGAGGTGCGCCTTGGCAGCGAAAAAAACACCAGCCTTCGTACCGCGTTTTCGCGACGGGAAGCCGCCCAACTGCCGTTTGAGCTGGTGCCGGGCAACTCGATTGAAGTGGGGTTGCCGAAAAAGGGTATTCACTGGGTCGCAAGGGATGAAACGGCGTGATGAACGACCAGACAGTTAAAGAACCCGCGGATTGTTTAACTCCGGCGTTTCTTTTTTTTAAGACGCCGGGCTGTCCATCGCGGATACAGCTCCGGGTGGGTTTTCTTCCAGGGTCTTTGAAACCAGATCCAGTGCTGGGGATGCCTGCGAATCTGCTCCTCCATCACATCGATCATTTTCTGGGTGTTTACCTGTAGATCGGCCCGCAGGTCTCCGGAGCGCTGCAGTTTGAGCGCAGGCGCCACTTCGATGGACAGCCGGCCGTCGGCGTCTCGCAGGCAAAAACTCGGCAACACCGGGCTTTTGCAGCGCATCGCCAGCAGGGCGGCAGCCGGGGTGGCGGTGGCCTTGTGGCCGAAGAAGGTAATCTCAATGGCCTGCTTGTGCCGGCTCTGGTCGAGGGTCAATGCAAGCATCTCGCCCCTGCGAAGAACCTTTCTCATCTTGGGCAGAGCATCTTTTTTAAAAAGAATCCGGTTGCCGAAACGGGTCCGCAACCGGTAAAACCAGCGATCCAGCCAGCCAAAGCGGATGTGCCGGGCTACCCCGGTTACAGGTTTCCCGAAATAGCACCCTCCAAATACAAATGCAAGCTCCCAGTTGGCCATGTGGACGCCAATCATGATAGCCCCCCGGTTTTTTTTTAAAGCGTTGACGGCATGCTCCATTCCCTTTACTTTTTTCACCATACCCAGCAGGTCTTCACGGGAAAAAAACGCCGCCTGCCAGATTTCAAGGAAAGTGATCCCGGCATTTTTGAAAATTTCTTTGCTCAGCTTGCTGATTCGAGCCCGGGACCAATCGGGATAGCAAAATTGCAGGTTGCGTCTGACCAGCCGCCGATGGGGGACATCCAGAGAATACATCAGAATTCCCAGCAGTCTGCCCACCTTCACAATATGGTGGTGGGGAATATGGGCGATAAAGGAACGCAGCATTTTATGGTCCCGGGGTGGTCGTTTCGTGAGGATTGTCCACAATGGTTTGCACTGTCAGGTGCGCCTGCGCTATTTATCAAATACCCAAGGCACTGTCAACGCATGTATTTGCAACCGCAAATCAGTGGCGGCATTTCGCGCTATCGTCGTTTTCTTGCTTGCTATCTCATTAAAATATGGATATATATATAGTTTTGGTTTTAGACTATAGTAATCGTAATTTATAACAAAAAAAAACAAGGAAAAGAAATATGCCTGCCGAACTGAATCATTTGGATTATTATCGCCTTCCGTGGAATTACGCCGACAACGGTATTTCCTGGCTGGAACCGACCACCGACTGCAACCTGAGATGTGAAGGCTGTTACCGGGACCCGCGCGCCGGTCACAAAACACTGGAAGAAGTCCGGGCCGACCTGGAAGTTTTTAAACGGCTGCGAAAAAGCGACTGCATGAGCATTGCCGGGGGAGATCCGCTGGTTTACCCCCAGATTATCGAACTGGTTTCCATGATAAAAGACATGGGTTGGAAGCCGATTATCAACACCAACGGTCTGGCCCTGGATGAAAAACTGCTCTGGAAACTCAAAA
>JAOZSC010000217.1 GCA_029939875.1 Desulfobacterales bacterium | reverse complement strand
CATATTCGACCTGGTCTTTGTGGATGCATTTGTCCTGGCATAAATCCATTTTATCAATCCCTCATTTGAGCATATGTTCAATTATAGGAGTGAACAGTCTGATTGTCAACATCAACGGGCAAATTACGTTCGAAATCGGCGGAAGGGGGTGAAAAAAAGTCAGATCGAAAGTCTTGAAAACGCCTTTTCAATCCATGGGAAAACTGGCACGGTCGTTGCCCGTGTTTTTTCGATGGACAGTTTTGATGAATTCGTAAAAAGTCAAAGGCCTCTGCTCTTTTCCAACCAGCTTCCAAAGGCGTAAAGCGGGATGGATTGAATATTGTTTTCTTTTTCGAAGTTATCGAGTGATACCTTAATCCCCTCAGATATATCGGGGTTGCTTTTTAATAATAATTGCATGCTTTTCAATCGTCCGGAGGTGCCGGCCTTGACTTCCACGGGGGTTACGCCGCCGAGGTGCTCAATCAGGTAGTCAACTTCTGCGGAGCTTCCCCTTTTATCCCTTGCCCAATAATATAGTTTTTCCCGCTTAAAGTTGGCATGGGCGCAAATTTCCTGGCCGACAAACTGTTCCGCAACAGGCCCTGCATTGATCAAGTTGTAACTGTCCGTGATCCAGCGAGCTATGTTGAGATCACAAGCTCTTTGCATAAGGCCGATGTCAATGAACAGAAGTTTAAAACGTTGGGGGTTATAATTAACCCCCAGAGGGATACCGCTGGTTTTGTATATGAATTTAACAAGATCGGCCTTATCCAGTAAATCAAGGCCGCTTTTCAAATATTTTGACTGAATATCGCGGGAAATCTGAACAAATTTGAACTGATTGCCGACAAGATGGGGGATTCTGGAAAATACGGTGTCTATATATTTTAAATCCGAGTGTTTTGAACTGTATTTCGGAAAATCTTTAAGATAGGATTCAAGAAGGTCAGTCAGCAATTCCTGACACCGTAAATAATCCTGATTTTCGATATAGCTTGCCACAACCTGAGGCATACCGCCTATTGTCAGATATTCCTTAAGCAAAGAAATGGCTTTGTTATGAAGTGCTTCGGGAAATGGCCTGCTGACAGAATGCTTTCTTATTTCATCAAGAAGAATTTGATTTCCGGAATTAAATAGAAACTCCTCGAATGATAAGGGGCTTAAATGCCTGAATGTGACTCTGCCAACCGGTATGGAGATTTTTTCAATTGTGAATTCGAGCAGTGAACCGGCAGCGATGATATGCAGTTCCGGCAGTTCCTCAAAAAAATACCTGAGAGAAATAATAGCTTCGGGGCAAAATTGTACTTCATCGAAGAATAGAAGTGCTCTTCCACTCGTTATTCTCTGGCCGGCTAGTGCTTCTATCCTCCTCAAAATCCTGGCAGGGTCATAACCTGATTCAAAACAGCTATTGAATTCGGGCTGCTTTTCAAAATTAATGCTTAACAGCTGTTCAAAATGGCTGGCAAAGTTTTGCTCGATGACGTAAGATTTTCCTACCTGACGAGCCCCGGAAAGAACCAGAGGTTTACGTCCTTTTTCATCCTTCCATTTAATCAGAATATCCTCTATGAATCTTTTCATGGGCTAATTATATATAATATTGAACGTAAGTCAAGGTTGTTTCAATAAAAGTTGACTGAAACATGGCGTTATTGTTCTTAGCGATTTTTGATGAACTATACTTACCGAGCATACCGGACGATATTTATTTATGAATGCCAAAAGACTTTTCGCTTTGGTGTTGATACCGGCTTTTACCTCCACCGGGATGATATTGCCATCAAATTCAAGAACAAATTCAATTATCCTGTGTATTTGACAGTTGAAACCGACGGGGGGCGCGGAGAGCTGGCGGTTTTGATTCATGGATTTGCTGTTAATGCGGATCTGATTTAGGGGACAAGGATAGATCTACGCTTATGCGGGAGGTGTGATGTAATCACTTGAAACCACATCTAATGCCGGTTGATTGGATAACGGCCGGGATCGCCGATGAAGGGCAGGGCCAGCAGTCGGGGCAGGGTCAGTTTTTTAGGAACGCGAAATTGCGACAGGCCGATGGTCATGTCATCATGGCCTTTGGCCGGTTGAGCCAGATAGGTGCCGAACAGGCGGTCCCAGCAGGACAGGTTGAAGCCATAGTTGCTGTTGGTCTCACGGATGATCACGGAGTGGTGCACCCGGTGCATGTCCGGGGTGACCACGAAATATCTCAGCCATCGGTCAATTGCGAGTGGAATTTTAATGTTGCCGTGGTTGAACATGGCCATCCCGTTTAACAGAATTTCAAATATCAGCACCGCCACAACCGGAGGGCCCAGGGCAGCCACGGCCGCCAGCTTGATGATCATTGAAAGTAGAATTTCAACCGGATGAAAACGCAGCCCGGTGGTCAGGTCGTAGTCCAGGTCGGCATGATGCATCATGTGCAGACGCCACAGAATGGGAACGGCATGAAACATCACGTGCTGAAGATATATGACCAGATCCAGGATCGCGATCCCGATCACCAGGTCCAACCCGTATGGCAGATCAATATTGTTCAGCAAGCCCCAGCCGTGTTGCCCTGCCTTCAGCGCCATGCCTGTAGCCGCAATGGGAAACACCAGCCGGACCAGCAGGGGATTTATGAAAATTATGGCCAGGTTGCTGATCCAGCGACTTTTTTTGGAAGTCGTTAGCGGGCGGCGCGGTGCCCGAAGCTCCCAGAGCGCCACGGTAATAAAAATCATCAAAAAAGATATCAGGCGGATAGTCGTTTCAGTTTGCATGATGAAAACCTGTGGGTCTTCGAAGGTTGGTTAGACATGTTTGTTGAAGGATCTGCAAGCAGTTGTTTGGGATGACAATACAAAACGCAGCGTTTTAACGCTATCGGTCTATTAGCTCGATTTCCAGAATATTTTCCATGAGGTTGAAATGATTATCCAGGGAATAAATGCTGCATTGGTTCTGTTTTGCATTTTGGGCGATTATCAGGTCCGGTATGCCGATGGCATTCAGGCCATTTTTTAAACACTGATACTGGTAATCGATGACTTGCTTCCAATTAATCAAAAGCTCTAATTGTCTAATTTCATAAAGCAAGTTAATCAGTTTGTTTTGATTTCGGATTTTTAGAAACGGAATTAACTCAGCGAGAATCAAATCATTTGTAACGACAAGATTTTGATCTATTAAAATATCTAGCTGCTCTAAATTATTTCCACTCCTGAAGTATTCAATCCAGATAGAAGTGTCCACTAAGACCGACATTGGCGGCCTCTGATTGAATCCAAATCAATATCTAAATCAATTTTTCCCTTATATTTCTTAATCTCGGAAATTTTCGATTTTCTGATAAGCTCTTCGAGGGCGGTGATAATGACTCTTGTTTTAGTCTGAATGCGGGTCGCCCTCATGGCTTCATTGATAAGCTCTTCCGGCAGATCAAGCGTGGTTCTCATAATCGCTCTCCTTTATGCATAAAAATAGCAATCAATGCATACCGTGTCAATGCTTTTTATAGAAAAACAGAGTGAAGCGATACCACAAATCATCAATATTTAATTCTGGTGTTTCCGGGTTAGGAGTCTTTTCGGTAGATCATAATGCCAGGAAATCCTTTCCCGGTATAGCCCCACCCTCTCACTGGGCCCATTTGTCGATGCGCTTTTTCATATTCGATGGCAGGAGACCGGCCAGGATTTGTGGTCGGCGACCATCTGTCGACCGCCGGGTTTAAGCACTCGCCAGGTTTCTTTCAGGGCAGGGCGTCAGGATGTTCGCGTTAAAATGTGGTTCGATTGGCCAGCAGATCTTTTGCAACCAGGTTTAATTCTTCAAGAATCCTTTTGTGTCCAATACGCGTCAGATCGTGGAATGGTCGCGACTATTCCACGATCTGACGTGGAATAGTCTTGACTAAAAATCTGATCGTTGATATACTGCTGCCATGAAAAGAAGATATGAAGCGCTGTTAACAGAGCATTTCAAGCAGGACCGTCAGATGGCATTTGTGACGGGTGCGCGCCAGGTCGGCAAGACGACCTCCTGCACCTCTTTTGTTGAAAGGCATCAATATTTTAACTGGGACAACGAGGACCATCAAAGGGCGATAGCCAGGGGACCGGCGGCTGTGGCCGAGATTATCGGCGCAGCAGCCGTGCGGACGATCATTTTTGATGAACTGCATAAATATCCCCAATGGAAAAATTTCCTGAAAGGATTTTACGACACCTATGCCCGCGACCGGTTTCGGGTTGTTGTTACCGGGAGTTCACGCCTGGATGTCTACCGCAAAGGCGCCGACAGCCTGATGGGACGTTATTTCGTGTACCATATGCATCCCTTGTCCGTTGCAGAAATCGCAAGGCAAGATTGTCCTGAAGGTGAAATTTCTCCTCCGGCACCGATTAAAAATGATGATTTTACTTCCCTCAAACGTTTTGGGGGCTTTCCCGAGCCCTGCTTGAAACGCAGTCCAAGGTTTTACAACCGGTGGAAAAGATCCCGGCTGAAGCTGCTTTTTCGCGAAGATTTGAGAGACACCACAAAGGTGTTGGAAGTTGGACAGGTTGAACTGCTGGCTGAATTCATCCGGCAGCAAGCCGGTCAGCTGGTTAATTATGCGGCACTGGCAAGAAAAATACGAGTATCCCAGGATTCTATCAGAAGGTGGATCGCCGTGCTGGAGTCTTTATATTACTGCTTTGCCATCCGGCCATGGACTCCAAATGTTTCCCGCAGTCTGTTGAAAGAGCCCAAAATTTATCTCACCGATTGGTCACTGATTGAAGAAACCGGCGCTCGCAATGAAAACATGGTTGCCTGCCATTTGCAAAAAGCCATAGATTGGTGGCAAGATCTCGGGTATGGTGAATACGGGCTTTATTTTTTGCGGACCAAGGACAAAAGAGAGGTGGACTTTCTGGTTGCGCGCAACAGAAAGCCCTGGTTTATGGTAGAGGTAAAAACTTCCGGTAATCGCCCGCTTAACAGGAACCTGGCATATTTCCACGAACGTCTCGGGACACTGCATGCGTTTCAGTTGGCGTTCGATGCTGATTTTGAAAACAGTGACTGTTTTGAATTTGATTACCCGGTTCGTGTTGCGGCCCGAACATTTCTTTCCCAGCTTTTATAGCATGGATTTGCTGCCGTTTTCTGGCAAGCGCGGGCGAATGTATCTGTTGATGTTTTTTTATTTTTTTTGACCCCGCACCACAACGAAAGAGCCCTGCCCGTAGCCGGCCTTGACCGGTTCGGCCGGGGTGATTTCGGACAGTCCGCTGAAAATGGTCTGGCGAAAATCAAAATCCATAAAACCGGTCTGCTT
>JAOZSC010000216.1 GCA_029939875.1 Desulfobacterales bacterium | reverse complement strand
TGATACCCAGCGCCATGTAAACCTTGGGTTTGACTGTCTGCCCGGAGGTGCCCACCTGGCGTGATTTCTCAAGCCACTTGGCATCAACGATCGGACGGGAACAGGAAACCACCGCTCCCATGGCTTCGGCCAGCTCCTCGGCAATTTCAATGTTGTCCTGGTCCTCAATGCCCCGGCCGACGGAAACCAGAACATCTTCCTTGGTGATGTCCACATCGCCGACTTCGGCTTCCACAGTTTCCAGGTAGCGTCGACGCAGCACAAGTTCTCCGATTTCAGATGATTTGTCGATCACCTGGCCGCCGACACCGGCCGCCCCATCCGCTTGGAAAACACCCGGGCGCACGTTAATAACCGCTCCGTTGGACAGATCACAATTTACATGGGTGCTGACCTGGCCACTGAATTCCTGTCGAACCGCTTTCAAAGTATCGCCTTCCAGTCCCTCAAAATCCACAACATCAGGCACAAACGTCGAATCCAGCATTATGGCAAGACCCGGGGAAAGATCCATGCCGAAGGTATCATGGGCAACCAGAACAACGGCGTCGGCAGGCAAAACCTTGACCAGCAACTGCCGGATAATCTCGGCATTGGGATAGGCCAGGGCTTCATTGTCGAATTTCCAAACCTCTTTATAGGATGCGGTCACTTCATTGCACACCGCATCGAGATCGGACCCCGATCCGGTGACAATTGCCGTGGGGGAAGCATCCGGATTGATTTTTCCGGCCGCCTTGACCAGCTCGAGGGCGGTGTCATCGGCCTTGCCTTCCTTGTACACGATATATGCAAAAACCTGTCCGGCCATTATTTAATCCCTCCTTTGGCTTTTAACATTTCGATCAGTTTATCGGCTACCTCTTCCATGCTGCCTTCCAGGATCTCGGCGCCTTCACCAAGGTCAGGGACAAAATAGTCCAGCCGTTTTACCCGGGCGGCGGCCTCTCCCACGGAATCCGCACCAATTCCCAGATCGGAGGTTCCCCAGACGGGGATTTCCACCGATGCAACCTTGCGGATGCCGCGTATTCCGACATAGCGAGGCTCGTTGATACCGGTTTGAATGGAAAGCACACAGGGCAGATCGATTTCATGCATCTCCTGGTTGCCGCCTTCGATCTCCCGGCCGACTTTAAGCTTTTTATCATCCATCACCTCGATGCGGTTGACAACCGAGGCAAAGGGCACATCCAGCATGGCGGCCAGCATTCCGCCCACCTGCCCGGCCCCGTCATCGGCCAGAGCTCCGGTAAAAATCAGGTCATAGTTGCCCTTGTCCACCGCTGCTTTGAGCATGGTGGCAATGCCCTTGCCGTCGGAGCCTTCAAAGGCGTCGTCGGACAGCAAAAGCCCGTTGTTGGCTCCCATGGCCATTTCGCGTCTGACCACTTCTTCGGCCTCCTCGTCGCCGACGGATACCACCGTTACGGATCCACCCGCCTTGTCAACCAGTTGAATGGCTTCTTCCACCGCATAGTTGTCCCATTCGTTCACCGAATAAACAAGATCATCGCGCTCGATATCGCTGCCGCCGGCGGCGACTTCAATCTCATTTTCGGCTGTGTCGGGAACTCGTTTCACACACACCAGAATTTCCATGCTATCCCTCCCGAAGTTTAAATTTGTTAGTGGTTAAAAGAAAAGAAACTAAAGTTAAGGTATTCTATCGATTTTATGAAATTAGAAATTCACGATAATTTGTCATTTCAGTGTTCTGATTTCTGGTCTCCCCATACTGCAAGCAACAACCATTTACTAAAAAGATGGGGCGAAGCGACGCCACAACTTTAGGCACAAGGCACTTTCTTTTCTATGCATTTTCCGGTTTAGACGGCTCGGCTGGTGCGTCAACAACCATGTGCTGCTCGACCAGCTCGGCCAGGTCAATGGCTTCCATTTCACCTTCCAGGCCGGCCACTTTAATAGCATCTTCAATGTTTACCAGGCAAAAGGGACAGGCGGTAACAATGACATTGGCCCCGGCCTCTTTCGCCATCCGGACCCTGAGCACGCCCATACGCTGTTCTTCTTCGGGCTCGTAAAACAGCATCAGCCCTCCGCCACCGCAGCAAAATGAGCGATCCCGGCAGTTGCCTTCCATCTCCACCCGATTGATGCCGGCAATGGCATCAAGGGCCTGGCGGGGATCTTCGTAAAGACCATTATGCCGTCCCAGGTAGCAGGGATCATGGTAGACATAGATCTTATTTGCATCTTCCACCGGCTTTAATCGCAAGGCGCCGGATTGAACCTCGCGCACAATGGTCTGGCTGATATGCTCGACGGGCGGCAGGTCCGAATAGTCTTTTTTCAGCGCGTTGTAAGCATGCGGGTCAGAGGTAACGATGCGTTTGGCCCCCGAATTTAAAATGGCCTCTGTGTTTTGATCTTTTAAATCCTGAAACAGCATTTCCTCGCCGAATCTTCGAACTTCGTGGCCACTGTCTTTTTCCGCTTTTCCCAGAATACCGAAATCAATGCCGGCGCTTTGCAGAATTTTTGCCGATGAACGGGCGATTTCCTGCATACGATCATCAAAGGAAGAAATGCTGTCCACAAAATACAGGGTATCAGCAGTTTTACCTTTTTCCAGAATTTTTACCGGGCAGTCTTCGGCCATCTCCTTGGTCCAGTCCGCCCGTTTACGCTCCATCTTTCCCCAGGGATTGCCGCGTTTTTCCAGGGCGCTGAGGGGCTTTTGAAGGGACTGGGGGACCATGCCTTCATCCACCATGCCGCGTCTCAAGTCCACCATTTTATCGATGTATTCGATGCCCAGCGGGCACTCCTGCTCACAGGCACCACAGGTGGTGCAGGACCAGATTTCATCCTCGCTGTAAATACTGCCGATCAACGGCTTGGGCTCTGAATTGTTGTTGCCGGTCAGCGGGTAGTGTTCAAAGGCATAATCACGCGCCTTGATCGAAATAAAGCGCGGCGAAAGTGGTCGGCTGACGGCATTGGCCGGACAGCGGTCGGAACAACGGCCGCAGTCGGCACAGGTGTAAAAGTCCAGCATATGCTTCCAGGTAAAATCCTCAAACACTTTGACACCAAACGATTCGAGATCGTCCAGATGCTCGTCATCCACCCCGTAACGCACCGGCTTCACGTTGCCCCGCTCCAGGCGCATAAAAAATACGTTGAAAATGGAAGTAATCACGTGAAAATGCTTGCCCAGGGGCAGGAAACACAGGAAAAAGAAAAAGGTGACCTCGTGGATAAAATAGGCCGCCGAATGTATCACCTGCAAGGTGGCCAGGGACGCGCCGCTCGAAAGAAGCTTAAAATACCACACCAGGGTCAACGGAGCGACAACCCCAACATGCATGCCCTTTTGCGTCTCAGCGGCCAACAAGCTGGCTTCAAAAAGGCTTTCGCTGAGCACCAGCGTTGAAATCAGTCCCAGTACAAACAGGGCCTCGCCGGTATGATCGTGCCCGTACTGGGTCGGTACGGCATAGCGTGCCGGCTTAAAAAACCAGCGGCGAACCCCGGCAATGATACAAGCAATCAAAACCCAGGTGGCGGCGTAATCTTTCAATATGCTATAAAAACTTCCAAAGACGCCTCCGAATCCCGGCAGCACAAAATCGTTTACAACCCCCAAAAATACGAGTTGGGTGGAACGGGCCCCGAGAATCAGAAAACCGGCAAAAATAAAGATGTGCACCACGCCAATCAGCATGTAACGGGGATGCCGCCACTGGCCCAGCCATATCTTCACAACCGACTTGATACGCTGTCCGAACCTGTTAAAACGGTCATCCGGGGCGGCCTTAAGCAGCGGCGCCATCCGCCGGAATATGATATAGCCAAACAAGGCAATCCCGGCCAGTGGAATGAGTATAAAAATAATTTTCCCGGGAATACCCAGAAACGAGGCGCTGGCCGGAGAAATCAATGCAGGTTCCATGTCTTTATTTTGCTCTCCCTTCTGTCTGGTGTTGTATCAAGTCCTTTTTTCACGCAAGGCGATTGCTTATCATAAATACCGGGTCTGAACAAGCCAAGAAAATCAAGTGTACTTGCTTATTTGCCGCCGAACCCGTCTTCCGATATATCCACTGCCGCCGCGTTGGTCGCCAGGATAACCTCCATTTTGCCAAGGGTCACCGGCAAAATGCTGTGGGCAAAGAATTCAATGCCTTTCAGCTGGCCTTCATAAAAGGCTGCATCTTTTTTCCGCGCCCCGTTGTCCAGTTTTTCGGCGGCCTTCGTGGCACGCCACAGCAGCAGCCAGGACATGATCACATCACCAGCGACTTCCATAAAAGAATTCGCATGGGCAAAGGCCGCCAGCACCTGGGGTGACATGGCCGTCTTGCCAATGTGCAGCGCCACCTCGCCGAGTTTGTTGACCGCCTCCTCCACCTTGTTGGCGATTTCGGCAACCCGCTCGTTGGCCTTGGCAGCGGCAATGGTCTGTTGAATTTCACCCAGCAGGTCCATAATGGGCTTGCCCTTGTTCATTCCGAGCTTGCGACCCAGAAGATCCATGGCCTGGATGCCGTTGGTGCCTTCGTATATGGGGGTAATACGACAATCCCGCAACAGCTGTTCCATGGGATACTCCCGGATATAGCCGTATCCCCCGAAAATCTGCACCCCGAGGTTGCAGACATCAAAAGCCCGGTCCGTGACATAACCCTTGGCAATGGGGGTCAACAAATCTACGAGGCCCTGGTATTTGGCTTTTTCTTCTTCGCTGTCAGCCACATGAATCCGGTCTTCACACAGCCCCACATAGTAGGTCAAACTGCGCATGGCCTCCACGTAAACTTTCATGGTCAGCAGCATCCGGCGCACGTCCGGGTGCTGTATGATCGGCACCGACGGAGCGCTTTTATCCATCATGTTCAGCAGGTGTCTTCCCTGGACACGCTGGCGGGCATAATCGATGGCGTGCATGTAAGCCGCACTGGCGCAGGCCAGTCCCTGACTGCCCACCAGCAACCGGGCCTCGTTCATCATCAGGAACATGGCGCGCATGCCCTTGTTTTCTTCGCCCAGCAGCCACCCCCGGCACTGTCCCTTGCTGCCCAGCGACATGGAACAGGTCGCGTTGCCGTGGATGCCCATCTTTTCTTCCACGCCCGTGCAGACCACGTCATTGGACTGCCCCAGGCTGCCGTCATCGTTGACCCATATTTTGGGGACCAAAAACAGCGAAATCCCCTTGGTGCCGGCCGGAGCGCCTTCGATACGTGCCAGGACGGGATGGATGATATTTTCGGCCAGATCGTGCTCCCCGGAAGAAATAAAAATCTTGTTGCCGAAGATGGAATAGGTGCCGTCCTCATTTTTTACCGCCGAGGTGGTC